>CAZTOF010000193.1:0-1643 GCA_964615515.1 uncultured Gemmatimonadaceae bacterium | reverse complement strand
TACCCCTTTCGGACTCGAAATGCCGCTCTTCCGCCCCCCGGACCGGCCATTTCCGGTCTCGCACCTGCCCGGCGGGTTGCAAAACGCCGCTCAGCCCCCCATCCTACCCTCCGACCCGGAGTTTCATGAATAATGCGGGGTCACAGAAGCGGCCCATGTCCTCCGGGAGACCGAAGGAGAGCCTGTTCCACTCCAGCATGGGCGGAAAGTCCCGCCCCACGATAAAGCCCGCCTCGGCCATGCGGCCACGGTAGGTGGCGAGGCCGCCGCCGATGCGGTGCATCAGGAAGTTGGTCTGCGTGGGCATGCGCTCAAGCCCCAGTTCGTCCAGCGTCGACTCCACCATTCCCCGCGACTCCCGGTTGATCTCGCGGCTCCTCGTGAGCAGCGCCTCGTCCTGGAAGGAAGCCGCCGCCGCGCCGATCGCGAGCTGGTTGACGTTGTTTCGCGACGCGAAGTCGCGGAGGCGCGCCGCCGTGCCGGGGTGCGCGAGCCCGTACCCGATCCGGAGCCCCGCCAGCGCATGGATCTTCGAGAACGTCCGCACGACGAGCACGTTCCGCTTCTTGCCGATCCAAGGCAGCAGGCTCCACATGCGCTCGTCCTCGACGTATTCGATGTAGGCCTCGTCCGAGAGGAAGAAGACGTGCTCCGGCGCGTCGGCAATCCACGCGTCGATGGCCGCGCTGGGCGTGACCGTCGCGGTCGGGTTGTTGGGGTTGCACAGGTAGACCAGCGCGGGGCGGCCCGAGTCCTCCGCCACCTCCCGCATGCGGTCCAGATCGTGCTCGTAGCCGGCCGTGAGCGGCACCTTCACCAGCTCGTACGCCTCCGTGCGCTGGTAGTCCGTCACGGCCTCGTAGGTCGGCTCGGCCATCACCAGCTTCGCGCGCGGCGCCGCGTACGCCTGCACGGCCATCTGCAGAACCTCCGCCGACCCCGCGCCGAGCACCACCTGGCTGTCGGCGACCTCGTGGAGCGCGGCCAGCCTGGTCACGAGGTCCCGGTGCCGGTCCGCCGGGTAGCGGTTCGCGAGAACCACGTCCTCGATCAGCGCCTCCCTCGCCGCCGGCGAAATGCCGAGCGGGTTCTCGTTCGAACTGAGGCGCACCCGGCCGTCGGCCCCCCCACGCCCCCGACCACCGAGCAACGCGGCCAACGGATGCCCGGAGCCCCCGAGCGCCCCCGCGCCCGCCGCGAGCCCCGTCAGGGCACCGGCGCGGACAAAATCGCGCCTTCGCAGCCGCCGGGTTCGAGTCATGCGGCGGCTCTCCCGGAGCCGGAGAATAACGGGATGCCCATAGAGAATGATAAAGCCTTGACTCGTTGAGGGTACCCCTTGCCGGTCCGAGTCGGACTCCGTAGTTCGGCGGACCGATCCAACACCCCGGGTACCTAAGTGCCATAGCGCCAAATGTTTCCGGCATGGTGCCGAGGCGTATGTCCCGGGTTGTCCGCCAGTCTGGAACGCGGCTTTCGTCGCACATTCCACAATCTATGGGTCAACCCGCATTATTCATGAAACTCCGGGTCGGAGGGTAGGATGGGGGGCTGAGCGGCGTTTTGCAACCCGCCGGGCAGGTGCGAGACCGGAAATGGCCGGTCCGGGGGGCGGAAGAGCGGCATTTCGAGTCCGAAAGGGG
>CAZTOF010000192.1:0-1627 GCA_964615515.1 uncultured Gemmatimonadaceae bacterium | reverse complement strand
CCTCCTCGTCGCCCCCGGCCTCCTCCTCCTCACGGGCCGCCGCCTCAACCGAGTCCTCGAAGGCCTGCGCGTCATCCAGGTTGTAAACCAGGTGCGCGTTGCCGATGGTCCAGTGCACCGTGCGCCCGTCGTGCCCCCACGCGGGGAACTCCCCGCCCACCTCGGTGAGCTGCCGCGCCGGGAAGGACGCGCTCTCGGGGCTGCCCACGTTGATCGTCGGGGGGTCGCCGCCCACGACCGGAACCGTGACGGTGTAAAGATGGTTGTAAACCCGGGCGAGCGCCTGGTCGCCCCGGGGCGCCATCGTCACGAGCGATGCGGTGGCGGGCGCACTCGAGCCGGGCGGCCCGGCACCCACCACGCGCACGTGCTCCCTGGTGTCGGTGCCGTCCCAGCGGAACGAGACGAGCCCGTCGCCGCGGCCGTATGCGTAGATCCGGTCGGGATTCGTGGTAAAGTGATGCGCGCTGTAGCGGGCCGGCGCGATCACGTTGGCGTCTCCGCCCCGGGCCGGGATCCAGACCAGGTCGTCGGCGCCGCCGGGGACGCCGCGGGTGAGGGCTTCGTCGTAGGCGCGCGCCGGGCCGCGGACGGCGACGATGCGGGCCCCGTCGGGCGACCATACGGGGTTGTTGTAGAGGGCCGGAGCGGTGGTCAGGCGCTGTGGGGTGCCGCCGCCCGCGTCCACGCCGTAGATGTGGCCGCCCACGTCGTCGTCCCAGGTCGTGTAGGCGATGCGCCGGCCGTCCGGGGACCAGGCGGGCATGTGCTCGTTGACCTCGGCACGGGTCAGCCGGGTGGGCGTCCCATCCGGCCATTGCATGACGTACACGCGCGCCATCAGCGAGAACGCGATCCGGTCCCCGCTCGGCGACGGCACCGCGTCCCTGACCTGCTTGGCCACGAAGGTGGGCGTGTCCTCGATGGGGTAGTCGAAGTCGACCTCGGGCCCGATGGCCATCTCGACATCGACGCGGAACGGGATCGGCGTCGGCTCCGACCCGTCGAGGGGCACGCGCCACAGTCCGCCCCCGTAGTACGCCACCACCTCGCGCGAATCGGGGGTGAACGACATGCCCGGATAGGCGTCGCGGGTGGCGCGCGACTCCTGGTCGTCGCGCTGCACCGGGAAGACGAGCCACCGCTCCTCGCCGCTCTCCAGGTCGCGGATGCGCAGTCCCGTTTCGGACACGTGGCGGGAGCCGTAGACCAGCCAGCGGCCGTCGGGGCTCAGGGTCGGGCGGAAGGCGCCGCCGTACCGGAACGACCGTGTCGTCGATTCGCCGGTCTCGCGGTCGTAGACGGCCAGCTGGTACTGCCGCATGCCCGAGTTGTATTCCCATGTGCCGGTGCGGTACGCGTACCAGATGTAGCGGTCGTCCGGACCGAAGGCGGCGCCGGTGGTGCGCCGGTTCTCGGGCTCTTCGATCAGCTTGATCCCCGAACCGCCGTCCACATGGTACATCCAGAGCTTGCCTTGCCCGGGGACCTGCTTTGTCGCGATGACGTACCTGCCGTCGGGCGTCCACTCGGGCGACTGGTAGGCGCTCGACTTGCCCTTTGTGATCTGCACCGTGTCGGCCAGGTCCAGCGAGATGATGTGGATCGCCTCGCCGCCGCTGCGGTC
>CAZTOF010000191.1:0-5226 GCA_964615515.1 uncultured Gemmatimonadaceae bacterium | reverse complement strand
GTCCTCGCCGTTGAAGTGGACGGTGCCGGAGGTGGGCTCCAGCAACCCGGCCACGATGCGCATCAGGGTGGTCTTGCCCGCGCCGTTGGGGCCGAGGAGGCCAAACATGCCCGTGGGGACTTCGAGCGAGACGCCCTGCAGCGCGGCGACGGGGCCGGGGTAGACCTTGACGAGATTGCGGATGTGGAGCATTGGGTGTTCGCCGGGTTGGGTGGGGGTGGCCGGTCGGCCGTGGCGTATGGCCGGGGCGACCGCGCCCATCTTCGAGGCGCGGGATCGTGGTGTCAAGCGAAAGTGGCCCTGCCGGGTGGCGCGGAGGTCATGTTATACTGTATGACACATAACCTGTGAGACTGTACCCATGCGAAACATCACCGTAACCGTTGACGAGGAGACTCATCGTCGCGCCCGTATCCGCGCGGCGGAGCTGGACACGTCGGTGTCGGCGCTGGTGCGGGAGTTCCTGCGGCGTATCGCGCCCCGGCACCAGCGGCACGAGAGAGCGGAAGGTCAACCCCTGGAGTCGGCGCTTGAGCGCAGGCGCAGGCTGTTCGACGAGGTCTTCGCCGACTTCGACGCGCGTGGCGTTGGGCTGCGCATGGCCGACAACCTGCCGCGGTCGGCGCTTCACGACCGTTCGGCGACCCGTTCGGAAGCCAGTCCGGCAAGCCGTCCCGATGCGGACGGCTGATCGATCAGGATGCGTTTCGTCGACACGAACGTGCTGCTCTACGCGGCGAGCATCCTCCCCGAGGAGCAGGTCAAGCGTCGTCGCGCGCGGGAGCTCCTGGCGGAGCCGAATCTCGCCGTCTCGGTGCAGGTTCTCCAGGAGTTCTACCACCAGGCGACCCGCGCCACCCGACCCGGTCGACTCTCGGACGATGACGCCGTGAGGTTCCTCGAGCCGGTATTGGAGATGCGGGTCCAAGCCGTAACGCTCGGAGTGTTCCGGGATGCCGTTGCGATGCGCCGCCGCTTCGGTCTTTCGTATTGGGATGCGGCCATACTCGCCGCGGCCCGGGCGCTTGGCTGCGACGCCGTCTACTCCGAGGACATGAGCGCGGAGCAGGACTACGGCGGGATTCGTGTCGTCAACCCCTTCGGATTGAATTGACCACCCTCGGCACTCGGCGGGTGGTGGCGGGTCGAAGACGGTCCAGAGTCGTGCCGGCCGCTGCTCCAGAGGAAAGTCGTATTCGCGAACCCACAGGTTTCCCGCACCATCGGCGAGGATCGACGAGAACGCGGGGAAATGCTCCGCGAGGGTGATGGACGCGAGGAACGGGCGAATGTACTGCGACAGGAAGGCTTCGGGGGTCGGCGCACCGGTCTCAGGGTTGCGGCCGCGACGGTACAAAGCCATCCGCCGCTCGAAGAACTCCTGTCGATCAGCCTCCGTCGGGACCCGCAACTCGTGTTCCAGTCGGACGATGCGTGCTAGCGCGCCGTCCGCGTGAAACGCCCGGATTTCGTAGCGGCTGTTACGGCCGGCGACGACGAGGTCTCCCCAGACCGCCAGCACGAACTCGCGGCTGTAGGCGGCCCGTGCGGGTTCGGTCTGACCACCGGGACCCCTCGCCACGATCATGTCGTTGTTGGGATGCCAGCCCAGCGAGGAGGACAGCATGCCCTCGCCGTCGCGAACTTCGACAAGCGACGAGTCCGAGTTGTGCCAATCTAAGACGGACAGGATGGTGCCGTCGCCGCGGGCGGCCTGGGGCCGGGGGCAATGCCACCGGTTCTCTTCGAGACAGTGAAGGACAAACGAACGACCGAAGTTGCCGAGGGAATCGAAGACGGAAATCCGGCGAGCAACCTGTTCCCAGGCCACGATGGAGTCGCCCGGCCACGGGGCGACGCGGGAGAGGCTTCCGAACTCCCCGGCCCCCTCTCCCATTCTTCCCAGCGTGACGAGGTGGTTTGCCGAGGCGTCGAACACCCGCACCTCGTTCGCGTCTCTGTCGGCAACCGCGATGCGCCCACCCGGCAACGTGGCGGCATCGGCAACCGCACCAAGCATGTAGGGATCCTCGCCTTCGACGACTCCGATGGAGAGCGATGGCTCCGGTCCGATCCGCCACGGAAGCCGAGAGCCTTCGGGCGGACGGGCGTTTTCGACGATCTCGATTCCGCCGCTGTCGGTTGTCTCGCCCCAGGTTCCGGTGGTGGGCTGCCGATCCTCCTGGCATGCGGCTACACACACGGCCGCCAGCGGCACAGCCAAGCGATTCTTCATCCCCTGCCTCCCTCCTGTTTCAGCCTCCCGACCGCTCCAGCGGCCACAACTGCACGTATTCGACCTCCAGTTCGTCGCGATAGTGGCCCAGGATGTAGTTTTCGCCGATCTGGCCGATTCGCAGACCCTCCGGAGTCTCGATGAACCCCAGCACCCGTCCGTCCGGATCGAAGACGGTCCAGAGCGGTGCCGGTCGCTCCTCGCGGGGGAAGTCGTATTCGCGGACCCACAGGTTGCCGGCGGCGTCGGAGAGGACCCGGGAGAAGGCGGGAAAGGTCTCGGCCAGCGGCGTGGACTCGAGTAACTTGCGCGCCTGTTCCACCATCTCGGGGGGCAAATCGGGGATTGTCGCATACATCGCGAGCTGCTCGTCGATGTACGGTTTGCGGTCGTCCTCCGTCGGCTCCCGCAGGACGTGCTCACGGCGAACGATGCGGGCCAGCGTACCGTCGTCCCGGAACGCGCGGATCTCGTACCGCGAGGTGTGGCCGGCCACGACAAGATCGCCCCATTGGCCCGTCACCAGCTCGCGGCCGTAGGCGGGCAACATGAGTTCGTTGTATCCCTGCTCGTTGGTGGTGACGATCACTTCTCTGTGGGGATGCGTCCCCAGCGAGGCGGACAGCGAGCCGTTGGCGTCCCATATCTCGACCACCGCCGTGTCGGCGTCTTCCGGATCGTTGATGGACAGGATCGTGCCATCGGCTCGTACGGCGATCGGGCGGGGACGCAGCCACACCTCGGCCTCGCCACTTTCGAGGACGAACGAGCGGCCGTAGTTGCCCTCCGAATCGAAGACGGAGAGGCCGAGCCCCGGCGAGTACCAGGCCACGATCGAGTCGCCGGGCCACGGAGCGGCGTGGGACAGGCCCGTGAATTCGCCGGGCCCCTCACCCTCCCCTCCCCAGGACACCAGGTGATTCCCCAACGCATCGAACATCCGCACTTCACTCGACCCGCGGTTGCCAACCATGATGCGTCCATCGGACAGCCGGGCGACGCTGCCGGCCCAGTGGAGCATGTACGGCTCCTCGCCGTCGAGTTCGCCGATGGACACCGCCGGCTCCGGTCCGATCCGCCACGGCAGTCGCGACCCTTCCGGCGGGCTTGCATTCTCGGTGATGCTGATGCCGGCGCTGTCCCGAGAGTGGCTTGTCAGGCCGGTCGGGCTCTGTTGTCGCTGATCGTCCTGCTGGCACGCGAACGCGGCCAGGGCGACGAGGGTCGCGGTCCTTGCGGTCTTCATCTTCATCTCTCCCCTTCAAGTGCCTGTTGCGGGCCCACGGGCCCCGATATTCTCCTAAGATTATAGGATCACTAGCGGTTCGAACGCCACTCAGCCCCTTGGCCGGTCCAGCGGCCAGGCCTGTACATACTCGACTCCAAGCTCGTCCGTGACCCTTCCCAACAGGTAGTCCTCCCCGATTTCGTAGACCTCGAGGCCCTCCGCCGTCTCAACGAACCCCAGAACCCGTCCTTCGGGGTCGAAAACCGTCCAGAGCACACCCGGCCGCTCTTCTCCGGGAATCTCGTATTCCTCGACCCAGAGGTGGTCCAGGGCGTCGGTCATCAGCGAGGCGAAGGCCGGAAAGTGCTCGACGACCGGGGCCACCCTGTACCTCTGGCGTTCCTCCACGAGGTATGACTCGATCTCACTCTCGGTCCAGTCTTCGGGATAGGGGGGAGAGAGAATCTCCTCGACGTGCGCGTCGATGTGAGCCCGGGTCACCGCACGCGGTTCGTGGCCTCGCCGCACGATCCGCGCGAGCGAGCCGTCACTCGCGAACGCCTTCAGTTCGTACCGGTCGGTGGGGCCGATGACGAACAGATCGCCCCAGGTTGACTGCGGCAGCCGCACGTTGAAGAGGATCGCGTCCGCCATCGTTGCGGTCACCATGGCCACTTGCTGTCCCGGGTAGCTTCCCAGCGAGCTGAGGCGTCGCCCCTCCGCGTCCCGGACTTCGGCCGTCACGGTGATCAGCAGGTGGGGGTCGTGCATGGCGAGGATCAATCCGTTTCGCGTCGTCTCCTGGGGCACGAGGGCCCACATTCCCAGATCGTGTTCACTCGCCTCGAAGGTGAAGCCGCGCCCGTAGTTTCCGTCCGCATCGAAGACCGAGATGTCGCGGCGCGGGCCGTGCCAGGCAATGATCGAGTCCCCGGGCCACGGCTCGATTGCCCGGAGCCGGGAGAACTCGCCCGGACCCTCGCCCCCGCCGCCCCAGGTCGCCAGATGGGTGCCCGACCCGTTGAAGACGCGAAGTTCCTGAGTACCCGAATTGGCCACGACGATCCGCCCGTCGCCAAGCATCATGGCGTCGCTGACACCGTGCAGCAGGTAGGGGTCCTCGCCTTCCATCCGCCCGATGGAAACGGTCGGCTCCGGGCCGATCCGCCAACCGAGCCGCGAGTCGTCGGGGGGGCGGGTGTTCTCGATGATTTCGATTCCCGCGCTGTCGGTCGTCTCGCTCCGGAGCGCGGTGGAATCCTGGCGCTCGACCTGGCAGGCGACGGTGCAGGCGGCGAACAGCGGCACTGCGGTGCGAATCCTCATGTTATCCCCCACTCTCTTTCAGTTGCCCGATCGCTTCAGCGGCCAGAGCTGAATGTACTCGACATCCAGCTCATCCCTGACCCGCCCGAGGGATGAAATCTCCGCCGATCTCGTAGATTTCCAGCCTCTCCAGAGTCTCGGCGTAGCCCAGCACGCGCCCGCCGCGGTCCACGACGGTCCCGAGCACGCCCTCGTGCTCTTCGCGCGGTACCTCGTACTCCTCGATCCATATTCCGCTCCAGGCGCGCGATGCGGCCGAAGTTCCCGTCCGAATCGAAGACGGTGATCGACTCGTTCCGGTAGTCCCCCGCCGCAATCGAGTCCCCCGGCCGGCGATCGACGTGTTCGGGTTAGAGATCGATGAACTCGCCCGGCCCCTCGCCCCGCCCTCCCCAGGATGCCAGGTGGATTCCGAGGGCGTCGAACACCCTCAGCT
>CAZTOF010000190.1:0-2842 GCA_964615515.1 uncultured Gemmatimonadaceae bacterium | reverse complement strand
CGAAGACTGAATTGACTCCGCCAGCGGGACCTCCTTTGCCGCACCGAGAGCCTCACACCAGTCTCGCCATCTCCGGTCTGGCTACGGCTCATCAGGGGAAGCCTGGTCAGAATGAGGCTCGCGAAGTCTCGATCGGACGGTTGGACGGATGGCCAATGGATCCCTCGCTTATAGTGCCCCCGATTTCCCTGGACATTAGGTTAGCAACCCATCCGGGGTCCCGGAGAGAGGATGCACTGGATGTCTCGGAGTGCGGAAGAACAGGACCGAGCGAAGAGCCGCGGCCGGCCGGAAGGCTTGGCGAAGCGGTGGAGCGCGCGGCGGAAGGCCGAGGTGGTGTTGCGGCTGCTTTGGGGCGAGGACATCGGCGAGGTGAGCCGGGAGGTTCGAGTGGTGCATGGAGAAGTTCTGCGGCGGGATGGAGCCGTCTTGACCCCGGACGGTCGCTGGTGGACGCTGAGCCGGGCGCTGGGCTTGGTCCTGGCGTTGACGACCTTCTGTTGTGGCGCGGAAGCCGGCCATCCCGAGGCGCTTGCTCCACGCTTGATCGGCCATTCACCGGCGCCACTTAGCGACAATACGTATATAGCGTTGGCCGACCCACAGACGGCTTGCGTTATCGAGTCGTTCGAGTATCGGGTGGTGTGCATCGATCCCGCCGGAGAAACCGTGCGCCGCCTCGGCAGCCAGGGCGAGGGGCCTGGGGAGTTCAGAAATCCGGCGTCGATTTTCCGGCAATCCGCCGGAACGGTGGCGGTGTTCGACCCGAAACTGGCGAGGCTGACGATGTTTGCGGCCACCGGAAGCGTTACCCTGTCCAAGATCTCGTCTCCCGCACCGATATGGATTACCGCATTGCACGGGAACCGGGTGCACGGATCTGTTGGATTTGGGCCGCGGCCCAATGGACCGCCAGAGGTGGAGAACCAGGTGTTGAATCTCACCTCGGGCGAGATCATATGGCGTCGTAGCATCTACGAAACGGCAAGAACCGAGTGTGGGAACGTTGGTTCATTATATCCTCGGCCCGGTGGAGGATATGTACTTCAGGCATGCAAGAAAGATCTCGTGTTCCTCGCCGACCTGGATTCGGCCGCCGCGCTGGTCGTTGAATCGCCAGCACACCGGGTGGAACTTCCTGGTGAACGCGATGTTGATGCATATCTCTCAGATGTGGCGAGGCTCGGCGGCGGGGCCGTCCCCCGGTCCGCGATGGAACCATACGCGGCGGCGTTCCGGGAAAAGCCCAAGAGTTGGTTCCATGGCCCGGGCATTTTCAAGTTCGATGGCCAAGACCGTATATGGGTGGCCACGACCCGGGACCGCGATACCCACTCCTACTTCGACATCTGGGCCGACACGGAATACCTCGGTGCAGTCCGGATCCGCGGACGGCTGATGGGTTACGACCTATTGGATTCGACTCTTGCTGTCCTGGTGGAGCGAAAGCCCGACCAGAACGGCATTGCGCCCAGGGGCATCGACTGGTACGATGTCGCCGATGTCGATTTCGGTCGCAACTAGCTGCTCGGAAACCGAGCCGAAAAACGGCCAGAAACCGCCTCTGAGGGCATTGACCCCTCGACCCCGCCTTCTGGGCCGGGATCGTCCGAGCGTACCACGCGTCCGAGCGCTCGTGGCCACGCTTTTTGTTACGGTGGCCACGAGTGTATGCGCCTCCAAAGACGAAAACGCCGAACTGGTTGGCCTCGCCCCGTTCGCCGCAACGCCGGCTCCTCTGAGTGACAACAAGTCCGTTGCTCTGATCGGCAACGAAGCCGTGTGCGTCATCGAGTCCTTCGAATTCCGCATACTATGTACCGACTCGAACGGGACGCCCATTGGCGATTTTGGGGCTCAAGGCGAAGGGCCTGCAGAGTTCCTGAATCCCGTTCACCTCTTCAGGGACTCGGGAGCCTCGGTTGCGGTCTACGATCGCCGCCGCGCCCGGCTGACCGTATTCGAACCCACGGGCGTCCTCCTATCCGACATCACGTTGCGCGGGCCCTACTGGATTCACGGGACCTCGGGTACAACGCTCTACGGCGAGGCCGGGCTCGGGATGGGCCCCGGCGGCCCGGAAGTGGAAATCCAACTACTGGATCGCTCCTCTGGGGACATCGTTTGGCAGCGCAGCATCTATGGGATCGGCCCTACGGAGTGTGGAAGCGTCGGTACGGGTATGCCGCGGCCAAATGGCGGCTATGTATTCTGGGCTTGCGACAGCGACCTTGTGTTTCTCGATGATCGGAATGCCGAGACTGCCAAGGTTGTCGCTATGCCCACCTATTCCGCCGAACTCCCGAACGAACGCGACGTTGAAGCCTATCTTTACGACATGGCGCGCCTCGGCGGCGCCATGTCGCTGCCCCAGTCCGCCATGGGGCCCTACGCCACGGGATTCCGCGAGCGGCCGAAGAGGTGGTTCCACGGTTCCAGAACCTTCGCCTTTGATGGCCGCGGCCGTCTCTGGGTCGCAACGACACGCGATCGCGACACTTTCTCCTACTTTGAGGTCTGGGTCGGCACCGAGTACGCTGGTGCAGTCCAGATACGGGACCGACTAGTCGGTTACGATATTCTCGGTTCGACCCTTGTTGCCCTCGTCGAGCGCCAGCCGGACCAGAACGGCATCGCGCCCAGGGGCATCGACTGGTACGACATCGCCGATGTAGACTTCGGTCCCAACTAGCTGCTGAGACACGCCACGGCCTATCTTGGGGCAGCGCACTATGGGAACGCGGAGCCCGCAGGGTCAGGCCGGCGCTCGGGCGAAGCAGTGCCCACCGCGCCCCACATGCTGTTCGCCACCGAGGAAGGATGCCAACCGATGACCACGAGC
>CAZTOF010000189.1:0-3465 GCA_964615515.1 uncultured Gemmatimonadaceae bacterium | reverse complement strand
GATGGGGGCCGCCGATCGACTGGAATCCGGATTTCGTGTGGGAATCGAGCGGGCGCATCTTCGACGGGGGATACTCGGTCGAGGTCAGGGTGCCCTTCAAGAGCATCCGTTTCGCCAGCGCGCCGGTGCAGGACTGGGGGCTGCAGATCGAGCGCCGGATCGCGCGCAACGGCTACGGCCAGTCATGGGCGCCTGTGACCGCCGACGTTGCCAACCAGATGGAGCAATTCGGCACCCTGAAAGGCCTGCGGGACCTCACTCCCGGCCTCTTCCTCGAGATCAACCCGGTCCAGACCCTCAGCAAGCAGGGCGCGTACGACCACGACGCCGGGACCTTCCAGCGCGAGGGGATCGACGGGGACTTCGGGCTCAACGTCACCTACGGCATCACCTCCAACTTGACGCTGGACGGCACCTACAACCCGGACTTCTCGCAGGTGGAGGCCGACGCGGGACAGATCGCGGTCAACGAACGCTTCGCCCTCTTCCTGCGCGAGAAGCGGCCGTTCTTCCTGGAAGGCACCGAGATCTTCCAGCTGCCCCGGCAGCTCGTCTACACGCGCTCGATCGTCAACCCGGTGGTGGGGGCCAAGCTGCAGGGCAAGATCGGCTCCTTCAACGCCGGCTACCTTGGCGCCCTGGACGAAGTCGCCGATCCCAACCACCCCGACGAGCAGGAAAACGCGGTCGTGAACCTCTTTCGCCTCCGGCGCGACCTGGGCAGCACCTCCAACGTCGGCATGGTCTACACGGACCGGACCTTCGGTCGGCACCGCTTCAACCGGCTGCTGGGCGTCGACGGCCGCTTCCAGTTCAACCGGCGGTACACCGTCACGCTCCTGGCCGCCGGCAGCCGCACGTCGCACGGGGACCCCGAAGCCGCGAGCGGCGGACTCCTCGCCGCCCGGGTCGAGCGCTCCGGCCGCAACTTCCAGTTCGAGTTCGGCGGCTCCGATGTCAGCAACGACTTCGAGGCCGGAAGCGGCTTCATCCGTCGCACCGGCGTGGCGGAGCTGGGGTCGGAGGTGAGCTACAACTTCCGCGGCCGGCCCGGCGACCTCATCGAGCGCTGGGGGCCGAGCCTGGAAGTGGAAGGGTTGTGGACGCACGACGACTTCCGGGCCCGGCTGCGCCCGCAGGAGGCGGGCGTCGAAGTCGGCGCCAGCGTCTCCTTCCGGGGGAACATCACCGTCTTCGGCAACTACTCGCGCTCCTACTACCGCTTCGGCGCCGACGACTACAACGGCCTCGTCTACACCGACCCCGACGGACTGCCCCACCCCTTCCAACCCGAACAGTCGCTCTACCAGGGCCTTGGTTCCGGCACGATCTTCCTCTGGATCAGCACCTTCGACCGGGTGCGCGGGACCGTGCGGCTGACGAGGTCGGAGTCGCCACTCTTCGACTTCATCACCGACACGCCGGTCGACGTCGCCGATTCCTGGTCGGGGGACGCCGGGCTGAGCCTCTTTCCCACCACCAATCTGAGCGGGGAGCTGGGGGTCCGGCACACCAGCCTGTTCAGGAAGCTGGACGGGTCGCTCTATTCACGGGCGACGATTCCCCGCGCGAGGGCCCAGTACCAGTTCAACCGCGCGCTCTACGTACGGGCGATCGTGGAGTACGGCAGCCAGAGACGGGGTGCCCTGCTGACCCCGACGGGGGGCCGCCGGGTTTCGTACTGCGCGGACGGATCGTGTCTCGACCTGCAGGGCACGGAGTCCAACGACTTCTCGTTCGAGACGCTGCTCGGCTACGAGCCGTCGCCGGGAACGGTCTTCTTCGTGGGCTACACCCGGCGCATGGAGGACACCGAGGCGTTCCGCTTCCGCGAGGTTCGGCCGGAGGCCGAAGGGGTGTTCGTGAAACTTTCCTACCGGTTCCGGGGGTAGGGGCAACACAATCCCGGCAACAAAGGAGATGATGGAATGCAGATGATGAAGACCGTCGGCGCGGTCGCGGCCACCGGTGTCGTGAGCGTCGTGCTGCTCAAGCTGCTCGCGGTGGTCGCGGCGCCGCTCGTGGGAATGTTCTGGAGCTTCCTGGCGCTGGCCTTCAAGGTGGGCCTGGCTTTGGGGGTCTGTTACTTCCTCTACCGGATGTTCCGGCGCCGCCAGGACGAAATGGCGGCTTAGCGGCCGGTCTTGTCGACGGGCTGCCTGGGACCGCGGCGGGTTCGGTTGCCGCCGGTCATCGTCGTGGGATAGCAGGTACTTTCCGTTCGACAGTTGCCGGGACGCTCGCGTTCCTGTGCGGCTGTCTTGACGGCCGCCCGGAAGCCGGCGGGCGCGGGGAGGCTGCGGGGCCCCTGGTCGTTCCCGTGGGCGACATCCTCCTCGAGGAGACGGAACAGTCCTATCTGGGGAACCCGTTTTCCCTCGTGGTCGACACGGCGGACGGGTCGTTCCTGGTCTCGGACTTCATGCAGGGACGGATTATCCGCTTCGGCCGCGACGGCAGGGTCGTACAGAGCTACGGCCGGACGGGCGAGGGGCCCGCCGAGTTCCGGGGGATGGGGCTCGCGTTCATCCTGAACGACTCGGTGGTGGTCGGCCTGGACGCGCGCAGGCGGCTCTTCAAGCTGTTCTCGCGCGAGGATGGAGCATACCTGGGGTCGTTCCGGTATCGAGGCTCCATCCACGGCGCCGTGTCGGTGGTGGGGGGAGTGGTGGTGGCCCCGTCAGTGGAACTCGGCGAGGGCTTCACCTCGGCGCTGATTTGGAACCCGGGCGAAGGCTCCTTCAGGTACCTCGTCGACCTCCCGGAACCGTATATGCGATCCCTGAAGGGAATTGGAGCGTTTGCGGGAACGATGCCGAACGGCAGTGTCATGGCCTGGCCCGACACGTTGCCTCGTTGGGATGGCTGCCGTGAAAGGACTGGTGCTTGCGACCTGGGAGGGCGAGGTGCTCGACACAGTCCGTCCCCCCGGCGTCCGGCGGCGCGGCGTGCCCGCGGGTGCGCAGGTGAAGTACGACACCGACATGTCGCTGAGCTTCCTGGACCGGGTTGAGATGATGTCGAATCTCTACGGCATCTACCGGATGTCGGATGGGCAGGCGGTGCTCGTCCACTACGACCAGACGTTCAGGGGTGAGATTCCAATGGTGGAGTGGCTGGCGGACATATTCGTGACCGTCCTCTCCGCCGACCGCCGGACCGCCTGCGTGGACGGGTCCGTTCCCTATGCGAACGAAACCCGGGCCAGGCTCACGGTGTCGCGCGACACGCTGTTCCTGCTGGACCGGGCGCTGAACGAGACCGGGGACGGTCTGGAGACGCGGATTCGCCTCTACGAGATCGATACCTCGGGGTGCGCCTGGCTCCCGGCCGCGTAGCCCGCCGCCACCGCTTCCAGACTCTCCCTACCCGCCCTTGGGCCGCATCGGGCTACGGTCCGGCGGCCGACCCCGTCCACCCGGGCGTCCGGCCTTGCGTCCGCCCGTTGGCCGCGCCTTGCCGGCC
>CAZTOF010000188.1:0-5023 GCA_964615515.1 uncultured Gemmatimonadaceae bacterium | reverse complement strand
GAAGTGGCGCATTCCCGGGACGATGACGCGAGCGACTGGCATACCGATGTCGGGCCGGGTCTGGTCGAGCACGAGAAACTCCATGCCCCGGACTTCGACGAGCGCGCGGCAGTGCTCCACGTCCTCCCGCGTGTCCGTGGTGTCGGGAACCGGATAGTCCGCCCGGCAGCGCGGCGCCATGCCGGGCGCCGGCGTCAGCCAGGGGTGGTCCGCCAGCCGGCCGTTCCGCCACCACCCCTGGGTCATGGGGTCGATGCCGGCGTGGCCGCCGCCGCCTCGCCCCGGTCCCCGTACCCATTGCAGGCACTGGTTCAATTCGCACACCGCGCGCAGGGCGGCGATCTGCGGATCCGTGTGCGCACCTGCCCCGTATAGGATATCCTCGGTTCCCTCTCCGGTCCTGCGCGAGATCGCCACGAAGACCGGAATGCCGAAATCGCCGGTCGCGTCAAGCACCCACATTTCGCGCTCATGACGGCTGTAGTATTCCCGCGCGGACGACAGGTATTCGTTGTCGAAGCTCGACAGATCCACCTCGGGCAGACACAGCCGGTTGTACCACCAGATGGCGAAGGCATCGCGCTCCACGAGTTCGAGGAACCCCTGCAGGATCGCCTCCTCGAGCGTGTTCCCCGCGGCGCAGCCGTTCGAATCCGCCTTGAAGCCGGAGCCGTCGCCTGTCTCGCCCGCCATCGCGTACAGCACAGCTGTGGGCACCTGCCGGTGTCGGCCCTGGGTGAACGACCACACGGGCGACCAGTCGATCTCCCGTTCCGGATCGAGACGGGGCGGCACGAAGTTGTAGGGATGGCCGAGCGCGTTGATCCGCTCCGCGTCATCCAGTTGCCGGTCGCTGAACAGTTGCACGTCGTTCGGGTGGATCACCTCCGACTCTCCGGCCCTCTCGAAGTCCACCATACGGCGGCGGCAGCGGATCTCGTCGCCGTGAAACGCGCCGCTGTAGCGCTCGATCGCCTCGCACAAGGCGCTCACCTCCGATTGCCGTGGAGTACTGCCCTTTCCGGCGCTCTTGCTCCGCAGGCTACGTCGGAGGGAACTGAGTTTGCGGTTTCTGAGCGCGAAGTTGTTGCCCGCCCAATACACGTGCAGCCAGGGGTCGGCCTCGTCCGTGGTGCGAGTGAGCCACGTCACGACGCCGGTGATCGGACTGACGAGGTGCCGATACTTCGCGAGCGTCACTCCGGGAGGGACCGTCCGTTGGCCGCCGCTGTTGTGCACCGGTTTCGGGCTCGACCGCAGCCGCACTGGTTCCGCCGGCCGGTCGGCGCGGTACAGGGCCTCGTCGCCGCACGAGAGGCATTGTGGACGACGCATTGCCGGATGCAGCCGGCTTTCCACGCTGACGACATCAAGCGAGATCGCCCGCTCGTGAATGGGAGCCAGCTCGTCAAGGACGAGCCACTTGGCGATTTCGGCGGCCGCGAGACCGCAGACCGCATCCATCAGGGTCGGCTCGGTCGCACGGGGCCGGACGGCCGAGGCTTCGCCGCCGTGGTTGCGCAGGAAGCTGTGGACCTCCTGATGGGCCTCCAGGCGGTACGCGAGACAGGCCCAGCACGGACCGCCGTCCGCCGGCCGGAAGACCGGTCCGAACAGCGGCTGCATGCCGCCCGGCCTGACCAGGATCCAGGGCCTGCCGGACTCGAGGTGACGGCGATTGATCGCATCGTGCCGTTCCTCGAGGTAGTCCGCGCATACGATGACGGACAGGGAAGCGTGGGTCGTTCCCACCCGGACGCCCAGCGCTTCGAGCCGGCGGGTCAGCGGGTCGGCAGCGCCAGCGATGGCGACCGTCGCCCCTTCGAGACGCTGCTCCGCCCAGCGCGGCGAGGCGCCGAGCGACGACCAGTAGGCCGCGCGTCCCGGGCCCATGCCGTAATCGCCCGAGACGAGATACCCTCGGGACGCGAGGGCGGCAATCGCCCTCTTCACGTCGGATGCCGAATGCCCGGTTCGCAGGGCGGTGGCGATCTCTTCGTGCGTCCGGCGCCCGTCGAGAAGCGGCAGGAGGTCGCAATGGATCTGGCCGCGGAGCAGCGTGTTGAACCTCTCGGAAACGAGCAGCGTCCGCTGGACTCCAACCGGCCGGAAATCGAGGTGAGGCGCGAGCAGCGGCAACTCCATGAGGCCGCGGTCGGCGGGAGTGGTTCGCCTCAGTAGCCCCCTCGGGGACTCCGGGTGTGATGGCCTCTGCTCGGGCATGCGTTTCCTGACCGTCGCGCGAGCTCAGGCCCGCGCGCCCGAGGCCGCGGGGCTCGCCCCGAACGGCATGTCCACCCCCCTGAATACCCGTTGCGGATCGAACTCCCGCTTCCACATGATGCCCCGCTCGAGCATCTCGCCATAGTGTTCCGCCCACTGCCCGGGGCCGTAACCGACGCCGCCGGACAGGTAGCTCTTGCCCCCAAGTCCGACAAGCGTTCTGTCAATTTCCGCGAGCCTGCACACCATCTCGATCGCCTGCTCGTACTGAAACTCGCCCAGCACGGTGAGGATCGAATACAAGATCCCCCGTCCCCCGGGAGGGCGCATGAATAGCGGCGCCTCGATCTCATCTCTCCCGATCGGGTAGATCCCGATCCAGCACCAGGGTTTGCGCGGCACCGAGTCCGGATCCAACCATGGCTGGGCGAGAAGCGTTCGCAGGGTCTCCCAAGGCATGATCCAGTCCCGCCAAGGATGGTAATGCAGCCAGCTGAACCCCCATGAAGGCCACATCGCCGCGCGCGCGACGCTGGCAGTATCCCGGGTGTAGGCGTGCTCGTCGTGCCCCAACCCGTCGAGCAACCTACCGTCGTCGGGCTCCTCGTCATACTCGATGCCGGCATTGAAGACGATGAGGTTCTCACGGTGCAGAAGTTCGGCACGAAGGTGGTCGAAGCGGTCCGCCTCCACGATGCCCTCGAGGTCGTTCGCGAATCGTTCGAAGTCCCGGTAGTGGAGTTCATACTGTCTGAACCGTTCGCCGGCCGGGCGGAGCCGGATCCAGGCCTCGGTGATGATGCCGAACTGTCCCTGGCCACTCCTCACGGCATCGAAGAGCCCCGCGTTCCGCGCGGGTGAGCACCGTACCCGCTCACCGGTGCCGGTCACCACCTCGAGCTGTTCGACCTGTCCGACTTGCGTCCCGTAACGATGGGATGTCGAACCGAGGCCGCCGGCGGCAAGCGTTCCGCCCACCGTCACCTCTCCAATGTCCGTGAGCACGGCTGGCAGCCGCCGCGTGCCGCGCAGCGCGTCCGCAACCTTGCCCCACTGCGCGCCACCCTGTGCGCGCACCAGCTCCGGGCCCACGAGCTGGACTCGCTCCAGGTGCTTCGTGTCGATGACGACACCGGAGTCCGTCAGGCTCTGTCCGCCCTGGGAGTGTCCCCCTCCACGAGCAACCAGCCGGACTCCGTCCGTCGAGGCGCGTCGCACGAGGCTTGCCACTTCCCCCGCACTCCTGGGCGTCGCCACCGCCTCCGGCACCCGCTTCGCCATCCTTCCGAAGTCGTATGAGCACGCCTCCCGGGCTTCCAGGGCTCCGCTTGCACCCGGGATGAGGCTGTCTTCGTTGGTCATGTCCGCCCCTGTGTGTCAATCGGGACTTGCGTCGCGTTCGGAGGGTAGCGCGCCCGGCGATCGGATCTCCGGGAGCGTACTGGCCCCGGAGCGCGCTGCCGGGAAGATCCTACGGCGTGTCGGTCGGTTTCTCCGCGCAGTAGCGGCCCAGTTCGAAGCAGCCGTCCCGCCACGCCCTCGAGAGTGTGTGGAACTGCTCAATCCATGTGCGAACGGTGTCCGTGCGGATGCCGGCGAACCAGGCTCTGAAGAGCAGTTGATGGGCGTACTCCAGAATGCGGATATTGTCTGCATCCCTTCCGCCGAAGCCGTCGATATCAACGACGTTCAAGCCCGCATCGCACAGCCGTTCAGCGTACGTCGACCGGCTCTCCAGACTGTGAGCGTTCCACGCGGCGCACAGCGGTTCGATGTACTTCTCGTGGTCGCCGGGCTGCAGGCCGTCGCATGCCATCCAATCCATCGCCACGATGCGTCCGCCGGGCTTGAGAATCCTGTGGACTTCCCGGAGGAACCGACCCCGGTCGCTGTAGTGGCCGGCGCTTTCGATGTTGACGACGACATCGACCGAGTCATCCGCGAAAGGCAGGTGCCGCGAGCAATCCGCGTACGCGAAGGTGACTCGATCGTCCAGACCCGCGTCGCGTGCCTTCCTCTCCGCCAACTCCAGTTGCTCGCGGGCGATGTTGACGCCACGGACGGCACATCCGTGGTTCTGCGCAAGATAGATGCCGGTCCCGCCGACTCCGCAGCCCGCATCCACGACAAAGTGGTGCGCCCGGAGGTCTGCCGGCGCGACGATCACGTCGATCATCCGCTCGACGGCGCGGGCGAGTCCCGGCGACTCGGAGAGGTTTTCCCCCGGCTCCGGACACTCCCCCGGCTCGAACAACCCAAAGTGAATGTGGTCGGGATTCCATCCCCTAATGTAGAAGCCGGGCGTCGCATCGTCGTAGTAGTGTGCAACGGCACGTTCGTGATCCGACAAGTCAGAAGGGCGGGGCGTCATCGATTCTCTTTCCGTGCCAGCGTAGTGTTCTTCTCGTCACGCTAGCGCGCAACGGCAGGTCAATCAATCCGCACGAGAACTGTTCCGTGATGGCTGGAACGGAGGACTGTTGCTGCCCGGAAAAGGGGGAGCGCGTCCCTTCCCTTGATCCAGGCGCTCCGGGCTTCGACGTCCCTTCCGAAGTCTTCGCCGGTGATGGGGCATACATCGTTGGCCGCGTGCGAACTGTAGCGAAACATGCCGGCAAGACTAAGGGGTCGCGACCTGCGTCGGCCGCGACCCCCTGCTGCCGGCGGCACATGGCGGCTGCCGGAACGCCGATTGTGACCGTTACGAGCCGCTGTTGCTGTCGGCGGCGGTCATGCCGTCCGGGAAGATCTGGTTCCACGCCGTCATGAAGCGCTTCATCTCCTCTTCCGTCCCGACCGA
>CAZTOF010000187.1:0-2972 GCA_964615515.1 uncultured Gemmatimonadaceae bacterium | reverse complement strand
TCCTTGCGCCCCCCGTTATCATAAGAGGAGCGTCCGTCACCCTCCTCACCGTAACGGCCATGTCCGAGAACAACACCAGCCTGGTCGAGACCCTGCTGTCCGACGTCTCGTTCGACCTCGGCTGGAGCCTGATCCAGCGGTTCTCGATCCTCGTCAGGGAATCGGGTTCGATGGACGAACGGGCGGCGGCCCACTTCATCGCGTCGCGGCTCGATGCGCTGGAGATTCCCCACGTCGTCTACGAGCCCGAGCTGTACCTCTCGATCCCGCGCGGCGCCTCGGTCAAGGTGGCAGGCGAGGATTTCGCCGCCAAGCCGCCGTCCTTCTCCGCGTCGACCACTAAGAGGGGGCTCACGGCGCCCCCGGTCCACATTCCGGCCACCCCTCCGGAGGACCCGTCCGACTTCTTCAGGTCCCCGCACGAGACGGTGCCGGACGAGATCGCCGGCAAGATCGTCGTCACCGAGGGCTATCCGATACCGGTTTCGGTCTCGCAGTTCGAGGCCGCGGGGGCCGTCGGGCAGGTCTACATCAACCCGGGGAGCCGCATCCACTGGGGGATCTGCACGACGATCTGGGGAACCCCTGGAGAGTCGCAGCTCGATCAACGACCCACCACACCCGTGGCGGCCATCGACCGGCGGGACGGCGACAAGCTGATCGAGGCGATCGGGGACGGCCTGGATCGGATCAAGATCCACACGGCGCTGGACGAGGGGTGGTACGACTGCCCCCTGCCCGTCGCCCGCATTGACGGCCGCGACAAGGACTTCGTGCTCGCGCACGGGCACTACGACTCCTGGGACATCGGGATCGGGGACAACGCGGTGGGCGACGCGACCCTTCTGGAGTTGGCCCGCATCTTTCACGAAAACCGCGAGGAGCTTCGCCGCTCGCTGAGAATCGCCTGGTGGCCCGCGCATTCCACGGGCAGATACGCGGGGTCGGCCTGGTACGCCGACAACTTCGGGCTCGATCTGTCGCGGAACTGCGTGGCCACGGTGAACATCGATTCGCCGGGCTGCCGGGGCGCCACGGAGTACGACGATGTGGCGTGGATGGCCGAGGCGGGCGAGGTGTGTCGCACTTCAATCCAGTCCGTGGCGGGGGTGGAGGCCGGACGCCGGAGACCTCTCCGGGCGGGAGACTACTCCTTCAACGAACTCGGCATCACCTCCTTCTTCATGTCGCTTTCGAACATCCCGAAGGAAGAGCGGGAGCGGCTGGGCTTCTACCCGGTCGGAGGGTGTGGCGGCAACATCGCGTGGCACACCGAGGCCGACAGGCTCGAAATCGCCGACCGCGCGAACCTGGAGCGCGACCTCCGCGTCTACCTCACGGCGATCGCCCGGTTCGTGGACGACGAGATCATCCCGCTGGACTTCCGCGAGACTGCGGAGGAGTTCGAAGAGGCCCTGCAGGGGTACGAAGAGAGCATCACCAAGGAACTCGGGAAGAAGTTCAACCTGGGCCCGGTCCGCACCGCGTTCGACGCCCTCGCCAGACGGCTCGAACCGTTCTACGAGAGCATCGAGGACGGGAGTCTGCTGCCGGACGACGCCAACGAGGCGCTGCTCCGGCTGGGCCGGATCCTGGTGCACCTGGGGTATGCCGAGGGACCGCGTTTCGAGCACGATCCGGCTACCCCGCGGGCGCCGATTCCCAAGCTGGCGAGGGTCCCCGAGCTGGTGGCGATGATGGAGGAGGATCCCGATCGCTTCCGCTTCGTCGTGACCGATGTCCGGCGCCGGATGAACAAGGTGACCGAGGGGCTGGAAGAGGCGTGCCGACTCCTGGACGGCGTTCGCGAGTCGCCGGGATCCGATTGATCACGGGTAGGCCCGCGCACCCCTGAGGCTTGCGCGCCAACTCCCGACACGCAGTGGTGATGCAGCCGGGCGCCGCTCACTCCGGGGGTTCCCGGAGCGACCTTGTCGGGCGGCAGGAATCGTGCCAGCCTTACTAGCTGCCGACTCCTAGACGCATCGGACCCTTCAACTCCCCACGGAACAGGAACATGAGAAACAAGTTGGCAAGCGCCGCCATCGCGGTGGCGGCAATCGGTCTGCTTTCCGGATCGCTTCGGGCACAGGCCTTTGGAAGCAGTGTGGTGGTGGTCGGCGACCAGATTCTGGTGGCAGAGACCCGCAACCCCAATGGGGGCGTGGTGCACGTGTACACCCGGAGCGGGGACGGCTGGACGGAGACGGGCGGTTTCACGGCTCCGGAGCCCTCCGAGGGAGACGGCTTCGGCAGGGCCATGGCCGTTTCGGAAGACCGGCTGCTCGTCACGTCCCTGAGCTTTGCCAGACCTCCGGTGGGGGCGGTCCACTCCTTCGTCAGAGACGGGTCGGAGTGGCGCCACGACGGTATGATCGTCCCCGAGGGTCTGCCGGAGGGGATGTCGGTCGGGGGCGGCGTGGCGCTCAGCGGCGACCTGGCCGCACTGAACGCGGGTTCTCCGCGAGGAGGCGCGAGCATGGTCCTCGTCTTCCGGCATGCGGACGGCGCCTGGGCTCAGGAGGCTGTCCTGGAGTCTCCGAGCACGGAGGAAAACACGGGCTTCGGTAGTTCGCTTGCCCTATCCGGAGAGATGCTGGTCACGGGAGCGCCCATGGCCGACTCGGCGGCCGGAGTGGCGTATGTCTTCGAATCCGGGCCGGAGGGGTGGACCGTGACGGGTGAACTGAGGAACGATGGGTCGGGTTCGTTCTTCGGCACGGCGGCGATGATCATGGGTGACCGCGTTCTGGTGGCGGCGGGCGGTCCGTTCCGCCGGGCGGAGCCGGGTATGCTGCTGGCCTTCTCGCGCGAAGAAGGGGACTGGGTCGAGACCGGCCGCCTCGCGGCCTTCGACGGAAGCGCCCGTGACGGGTTCGGGACGTCCATGGCGACCGATGGCACGACCCTCTGGGTGGGGGCATCCGGCGCGCACTCCGGCCGCGGCGCGATCTACGAGTTTGCGCCGGATG
>CAZTOF010000186.1:0-6136 GCA_964615515.1 uncultured Gemmatimonadaceae bacterium | reverse complement strand
GAGCGGCCGTCTGGCCCACCAGACGTGAAGCCGGTTCAGCGGCGGTTTCCGGGCCGCGCTCGCGTCCCTCATGGATTCGCATCCGATCGTTTCGATCGGAAGCCAGTCCTCGATCAGCATTCGTGGTCGATTCGTCATCGGAACTCCGGTCTGTCGCGCCCGGCTGGTGCTCCGGCGCGAGGTGGCTCCAGGCGGGCAGGACGCTGGCGAGCAGCGCCGCCCGGCTCGCCAGCAGCGGCCGCCGCGCCCACCAGACGTGAAGGAAGTAGAGGGGCGGAAGCGCGCTCGACGCGCCCCGCTCGCGCATGGACTCGCACCCGACCGTCTCTATCGGGAGCCAGTCCTCGATCAGGGTTCTGGGTCGCCCGCTCATCGAGCGGTGTTCCCCCGCTCACTCATCGGAGACCATGATCCGCAACGCCCGGCGCACCCGGCCCTGTTCCGGCCCCGTCGTCACCTTGCTGAACCAGTAGTGCGCCTCTTCCGGCTCCATCGAGGCGACGGCCCGCGCGACCTCTTCGATGCGGCGGTGCTTGCGGAGGGGCTTGAGCGCGGCGAAGAGCAGGCCCAGGCGCACCGCGTCCTCCTCGGCAATCCTGAACGGCGCGCGGCGCTTCGCGCCAAGATCGGTCGAGCGGTATCCCGCGCGCCGGATCGCGGCGAGCACCTGATCCAGGATGCCCGACAGCGGATCTCCCCAGACGCGGATCACCAACTCTCCGGCGGGACCCGAATCCCCGTGAGTGGCGTCCAAGCGATAAAGCGCCACGCCGTATCCGAGTCCGTCGCGGGGAAGCACCTTGAGCTCGAAGGCCGAGGCAGCGCGTTTGCGGCGCGAGGAAGGCGGCGAAAGGCTGGCGGTGGCTGTCGAGGGCATTGGGCGTCACCTATCCGAGTGCCGGTTCCGGGTCCGATGCCGACCGTTCCTCGGCCCGAATCTGGATGCGGCCCATGTCCAACTGCACCATGACATCCCGGAGCGTCTCGAAGGCCCGGGATCCGGGCGCGAGTCCCTCACGGTAGAAGGCGGTCAGCACGATTGTGACGCCCGCCTTGGTCGCTTCTCCGGCCTGTGCCTCGAGGGTGGACCGAAGGCGCTTGTAGCGGTCCCAGAGTCCACGGTAGCGGACTTTCACCTCGCCGTCGGCGCTCCGCTCGCCGAACTCGGCAACCAGTTGCAGATCCACCCGGTACTCTCCCTTGGGGAACTGTGGGACCGCCATGCCGAGAGCGCGCATGTCGGACAGGTCCTCGCAGGTGATCGCGAGGGTGCCGATGAACTCCCGTTTCGCGTCTTGGAATGCATCGGCAATGCGCTGAAAGGCCCTCCCCGGCGCAGCGTTCACGGTGACGACGAGACGCTCTGGATCAGGGGCATCGCATGTACACTCCGCATGTCCGCACAGGGGGCACTCCTCCCCGCATTCGCACTCCGCCCGTCCGCATCTGTCACATTTCGGCTCCGGCGGAAACACCTTCGCGGCTTCCTCCGGCGTGTAGAGCATCGCATCGGCGGAGATCTCGACGAACGGCGGCGGCGAATCCTTGCCGTGGGCGCGCTCCCGCTTCGGGTCGTAGTAGACCCAGACCCCTTGGCTACAGCCGTTCCGGATCGTCTTCTTCAACTGGCCCGGGTCGAGGAGCATCTTGAGCCCGAGGCGCTTCGCGAACTCCCTTCTCAGGTCGTCCGTGGACATGACCCCCGCCCCGCTCGTCCAAGCCTTGGCCTTCACAAAGCGAGCGTTCATCGGGCTGTCGTCGCCAGTGAGGACCTTGTCCAGATCGCGCAGCACGCCCACCAGAATCCCGGTCTGGTCCCGGCTCACCTTGCCCTGCTCCTGAACCGGCATCCCATGGTATGCGAGGCCGTCGGACCGCTTCGGAGCATCGGCCGACGGATAGAAGAGGTGCCGGTAGGTCCGGGTGATCGCGACCCGGACATCCAACTCGGCGGCGGCACCCATCGCGCGCAGGTCCGTCCGCTGGTCCCGGCTGAACTGCGCCATGCGCCCCCGGTCCTTCACGATCCGCTCGATGGCGAGGTGCCGCTGGGCGAGCGCCACCATGCGCTCCGAAGCCGCCTTGTCGGCGACGAGGAACGCCACGTTGTTCTTGAAGGTGCGCGGCGTCTCCGTGGTCCCGGCGTGGGCGAAGAGCTTGCGGACGAGGTCGGGAGGCGCCGGCCTCGCATCGCCCGCCTCGACCGCGCACGCCTCGAAGTGAGGGAGGGCCAGCTTCGGTGCCCCGGAATCGTCGGGAAGTTCGGACGCCTCCGCCGGAAAGTAGACGGGTTTGAAGGTGCCGGGACGCCACACCCGCTGGATGCGCCGGTCCACCTCCTCCTTGGCACGCACCAACCCCACGAGCGAGAGTTCGTCCTGCACGACCTTCTCAAGACTCGGTTCGGTCTTGAACAGGTACAGCCGCCCATCCCAGTGCAGGAACCAGAAGGCCTCCCCCGGCGCTCCGCGCTCCTCGCCCCGCGCACGGGCGAGGGTCTGGCGCAGCAGTTCGGGATCGTCTCCGGGCTGAACGGTGGCGGCCAGCAGGTCCGGCCACTCGATCCCCGTGGCGATCCCTTGCGTGAGGCTGTGGACGAAGATCGACGTGGCCAGCCGACGGCCGTAGGGTGCCTTCCCCTCCGCCACCCAGCGCTCGTCCAGCTTCTCCGCGTGGGCGGGATTGCCCGAACGGCCGCTCGCGATGTCGGCTTGGACCACTGCTCGGAACTCCGGCCGTCCGAGCCGCGAAGTGAGATCGTTGAGAACCGCTTCGTCGCGCAGATCGACATGGAACGGCGCGATGGTCCACACGTCGGGACTCCGCGACTCCCACAGCCCCCGGATCATCCGGGCCAGCAGCCGAAGCGCGCCGCGGGTCTTCTGGAACTGCGGGATCGTCGCCGTCTTCAGCGTGAGAACGGTGAAGAGGTCCGGATGGAACGGGTAGTTCTTCAGCATCTCCTCATGGTGGTCCGCGCGGAGAAGACGTTCGGGGATGTCGACCCCGCGCTCGGCCAACTCGGCGTAACATGCCCGGTACGCATCGGCGGCCGCGGCGGCGGCCGAGTCGTCGAAGCGCTCGAAGAGCCGATGGCGCACGATGGGCGCGATTTCCGATTCGGAAGCCGGCGTGATGACCCGCTCCTGCCGCGCCGAAACGTTCCTCACCTCCTCCAGTTCCGCCTGCAAGCGCACGGTCTCGGATCGGAATGCGTCGGACGAATCGGCCAGCGTCAAGACGAAGGCGATGTTCGGACGGCTGGCCGCCAACTCGATCAGGGTCATGAGGAACGCGACGGTCTGCTCGGCGAGATCGGTCTTCCCGTTCTTCGCGCGCACGGCCTTGGCCGCCCGCAGGTAGCGCGCGATCTCGTCGAACATGATGAGTGTCGGCCGGTCTCCGATGGCGCGCTCAAGCGAGGCGGTGCCAGGCGCGATCCGTGCTTCATCGGCCTTGCGGACATGCCCGTAGGCGCGCTTGCCGCCATCCGGACCACCGGCGCTCGCACCCACCTGCCAAGCCAACTCTCCCCATAGAGTCCACGTGCTGACCCCGTCGTGTGCGATCCCCTCGGCGGGATCCAAGTCCGATCCCACAACGCCTGCGACCGCCCATCGGTTGGCGGGCAGCCAGTCGGCATCGGGAACGATGCCTTCGCCCCCTGTGCCCGGTGCCGCGTTCTCTTCGGCGGCGTCGAGCGCCGCGTGCCCGCCACCGGTGGCAAGGTGGTACAACGCGATCAGGTTGTGGGTCTTGCCGCCGCCGAACGAGGTCTCCAACCGGATGAACGGGCTGTTCCCCGGTTCCTTCCCGGAAAGACGACCGAGAACCTCCCTCGCCAGCGTTCTCAGCCCATCGGTCGGGAAGGTATTGCCGAAGAAGGTGCCCGGATCCTGGTACGCCGCGTCCGCCGTTCCGTCGATCACGTCGCGGAGCCGGGCCGCGAAGGTGTCCTCGGTCAGATCGCCCGCGAGCACTTCGGGGCGGGGCTGGCAGGTCTCGAAGATGGGTTTCATGGGGCCTGCGCGGGGAGGCTGGGGGCAACAGCTGAAATCGGATCGGGTACGAACACTAGGAAGCCGGGGGCGCTGCGGGCAACGGGCAACCGCTACGCGAGGAGCCGTCACTCCCAATTTGGTCGTGTGCTTCGACGCTTCTCGCCGCGAACGGGACGGATGGCGCTGGAGCCGGGTGCCCGCTAGCGTAAATGCATGGAGGAACTGCAATGACCCGACGCTTGACTGCGATCGTTGAGCGCGAGGGTGATGGCTATGTGGCGCTCTGCCCCGAGCTGGACGTTGCGAGCCAGGGTGAGACCGTGGCCGAGGCGCGCGACAATCTCGCCGAAGCCCTCGCCCTGTTTTTCGAGACCGCGCCGCCCGGCGAGGTCGACCGGCGCCTGCGAGGCGAAGTCTATGTGACTCAGATCGAGGTTGCGGTTGGCTAGGCTTCGCGTCCTGTCCGGTCGCGAAGCCTGCCGCATCCTGGCGGCCAACGGTTTCGTCGAGGTTCGACGACGGGGCAGCCACATCGCCATGCAGAAGACGGACGCCGACGGAACGCTCACTGTCCCGGTTCCGGATCACCGAGAGCTGCGGGCAGGCACACTGATGTCGATCATCCGCCAGTCAGGTCTGCCCCGCTCGGAATTCGAGGTGGGTCGCTGACCACGGCCCGAGGCGGCAGAAGGTCTCCACAGTAGGCCGAAATCCACAGGCTCACCTACCCCTCGGAGGGCCGCAGTCGCAGACCCGGCGACCCCTCCCGGCTTCGCGCCGGAGCGAGGACGCAAGTCCAAGTCCAGATCACCCGGGCGCTTGAGGTAGGTCGAACGGCCCGATGCCGTGCGTTGAGCCGGAGTGTTTGAGGAAGCGGCGGTCTTCCTTCCGGCGACCGGATTGAAACCTATTGCGGATCAAAGATCGAAGATGTCCACAAGGAGAATCTCGGCTACGACGTGACCAGCCGCGATCTCGACACCGGCGAGTCGCGGCTCATCGAGGTGAAGGGGCTTGCCGCGCCGGGCGGGAGCATCCTGCTGACTCCGAAGGAGCGGCGCGTGGCCGAGGACCGTCGCGACTGCTATTGGCTGTACGTGGTGACGAACTGCGCGAGCGCTCCCGAGTTGCAGGAGCCGATCCCGGATCCCGCCCGTTTCCCGTGGCGCGAGGTAAGCAAGGTTCAGCACTACTGGATGGACGGGAAGGCGATATCCGAGCCGATGTCGGCTGCGGGCCGGGACGATCCGAGCGGAGGCTCGACGGCATGAAGAAGCCCGTGTCATCCACCGGTGAGGCTGCCCGGTACGAGGCGATGTTCAGCGCGGTCTCCGAGATCGTCGAAGCTGCTCGGCGGACGGCTGCCCGTTCGGTCAATACCGTGATGACCACCGCGTATTGGTTGATCGGAAAAAAGGTCGTTGAACTCGAACAAGGCCGCCGGAGCCGTGCGGAGTACGGCCAAGAGACCGTCGGGCGGCTCGCCGCCGATCTGTCGGCCCGCTACGGCCGGGGCTTCTCGGTCCGCAACATCCGGCTCATGCGCGCGTTCTACCTCTCCAAGCCGAATGTGCAGGCACCGACTGCGGAATCGGGGGACCGACAGATTTGGCAGACACCGTCTGCCGAATCTCTGCTGAACACCATGCAGTCACGGTTTCCGGTTCCGTGGTCCGCATACGTGCGGCTGCTCTCAGTGCGGAACGAATGCGCCCGCACGTTCTACGAGGCCGAGGCGCTCCGCGGCGGCTGGACCGTCCGCCAGCTGAACCGCCAGATCAACACCCAGTTCTACGAGCGGACCGCGCTGTCGAGGAGGGCGGCGAGGTCCGTCCGGGGGACGGCGTTCTCCCTGAGGAGGAGATCAAGGACCCGTTCGTCCTCGAATTCCTCGACCTGAAAGACGAGTACTCCGAGAGCGACCTTGAGGAGGCGCTGATCCGCCACCTGGAGACCTTTCTGCTGGAGTTGGGCGCGGACTTCTGCTTCATCGCGCGGCAACGCCGGCTGCGTATCGGCGACGAGTGGTGCCGCGTCGATCTTCTCTTCTTCCACCGCGGCCTCCGGTGCCTCGTGGTCATCGACCTGAAGATCGGCAAGTTCACACACGCCGACGCCGGGCAGATGCACCTGTA
>CAZTOF010000185.1:0-7440 GCA_964615515.1 uncultured Gemmatimonadaceae bacterium | reverse complement strand
CGCCCGCACCACCCACCAGAGCCGCCCCACCATGCCGCGATACGGAATCTACGGAAGCCACACCCCCGATACCTGCCCCATCTACCATGAGAGATTCGCAAAGGTCTTCGTGGACATCGCGGAACTCGACCCGGAGGAGCTGGCCGAAGCGTACGGCATACACCAGATCGAGGCCCAGTATCATTCAGCGCTGGAACACACCTTTCTCTGGATCGTCGAAGCCGAGGATCCCCACCTGATCGAGGAATTCGGCGTCAACACGGGCCTCGCTTCGTTCAACACCCTCGAGATCGTCCCGGTCCACACCTTCGGCGAAACGGTCGATCGCCTGAGGGTGATGCACAATATCGGACTGGTGTAGCGGGGCGCGCGTTCGTCAGGGCCGTCCCGGCAGCGCGCGGTCGGCCGGAGCCTGCGGGGCGGCGGCGCGAGCAACCGGAGAGAGGACACGAATGAGCAACCCCGGCAGGGCCCGGATCGCCCACACGATCGAGATCTTCGAGGCCGCGCGGAGGCCCCTCTTCATGGTGCTGGACGGCATCGCGCAGGACGACCTCGACTGGAACCCGGCGCCGGGCGTGCGCGGGATCGGCAAGATCTGCCGCCACATGTACCGGGTGGACATATGGTTCCTGAAGCGGCTCGGGATCGAGCCCGAGATCACCCACGACGCCCCGGGCCCGGCCGACGAGATCGCCGGGCGGATGCGCACGATCCATGAGCAGGTGATCGCCGAGGTGGAGGCGTGCGCGAGCGACGCCGAGCTGATGGCCGGGCGGACCTCGCTCGACGGCAGGACGGGGGCGCGGCTGGGTCCCGACGTGATCCACATGGCGCAGCACTACCTGTACCACCTGGCGCAGATCACCTACCTGCGCCGGATCCGGGAAAGGGAGTGGGAGGCGCCGCTCGACGAGTGGGAGGAAGCGACACATCTGATCGGGGACCGGGTTCTGGAGTAGCCGGCCGCCATCCACGGGCTCCTCGACATGGCCGATTCATCGCTCGGCTCCTATTGTCCTTCTTCCTCCCGATCCCAGGTTCGCCCCGGCAACGACCCCGGGGCGCAGAATAGACAAGCGCAAGGAGAGCATCCGATGAACGCAAGCCCGCACGTCGATTCCCGAGTCTCGACGGCCCTCTTCTTCGCCTTTTCGCTCGCCGTATGCGCCGGCCCGGGGTCGGCACAGGGCGTGGCGGAAGGCGACGGTCCCACCATGCAGGCTCTCGTCGACCAGTACGCCGTCTTCACTCTCGAGGCCGACCTCTCCCACCTCTCCGAGAACGACCGGCAGGTGGTGCGGCTCCTGATCGAGGCCGTGCAGCCGATGGACGGAGTCTTCTGGCAGCAGGCCTACGGGGACAGGGAGTCGGCCCTCGCACTGGCCGGCGGCGACGAGGCCACCCGCCGCTTCATCGAGATCAACTACGGGCCGTGGGACCGGCTCCGGGGTGACGGGCCCTTCATCGACGGGGTGGGCGAGAAACCTGCCGGGGCCAACTTCTACCCCGCCGACATGACGGCGGAGGAATTCGAGGCCGCCGCCGCGGAAAACGAAGCCCTGCGCTCGCTCTACACCCTCGTGCGCCGCGACGAGGACGGCGCACTGGTCGCCCACCCCTACCACGAGGCCTTCGCCGAAACCCACATGGCCGCCGCCGCCAAGCTGCGCGAAGCCGCCGAACTGGCGAGCGACCCCGGCCTCGCCCACTACCTCATGCTCCGCGCCGACGCCCTCGAGACCGACAACTACCAGCCGAGCGACATGGCGTGGCTCGACATGAAGGACAACCCGATCGACGTCATCATCGGCCCGGTCGAGACGTACGAGGACCAGATGTTCGGGGCCAAGGCCGCGCACGAAGGCTTCGTCCTGATCAAGGACATGGAGTGGAGCGAGAGGCTGGCGCGTTTCGCCGCCCTGCTTCCCAGTCTGCAGGAAAGCCTTCCCGTGCCGGACGAGTACAAGGCCGAGATGCCGGGCACGGAATCCGACCTGAACGCCTACGATGCCGTCTACTACGCCGGCGACGCCAACGCGGGGGCGAAGACGATCGCGATCAACCTGCCGAACGACGAAGAGGTCCAGCTCGCCAAGGGGACCCGGCGCCTCCAGCTCAAGAACGCCATGCGGGCCAAGTTCGACAAGATCATGGTGGGGATCGCGGAGGAGCTGATCGACGAGGACCAGCGGCACTACGTCGTCTTCGACGCCTTCTTCGGCAACGTGATGTTCCACGAGGTGGCCCACGGGCTGGGGATCAGGAACACGATCGACGGACAGGGCACCGTGCGCGAGGCGCTGCGCGAGCACGCGTCCCCGATGGAGGAGGGGAAGGCGGACGTGGTGGGGCTTCACATGGTGACCCAGCTGTTCGAGCGGGGCGAGCTCACCGAACACTCGGTCGAGCACCACTACGTGACCTTCCTGGCGGGGATCTTTCGCTCGGTGCGCTTCGGCGCCGCAAGCGCCCATGGCCGCGCGAACATGGTGCGCTTCAACTACTTCCGCGAGCAGGGCGCCTTCAGCCGGGACGAGGCCACCGGGAGATACCGGGTGGATTTCGAGGCGATGCGGGCGGCGGTGGCGGGGCTGAGCGAGCTGATCCTGACCTTGCAGGGGGATGGGGACTACGAGGGGGTCGCCGCGCTGATCGAGGAGAAGGGGGTCGTGCCGTCGGATCTGCAGGGTGACCTTGACCGGCTGGACGCCGCGGGGATTCCGCGCGACATCGTCTTCGAGCAGGGGGTGAGCGTGCTGTTCGGGGGGTCTTGAGGTTGGAGGTATGACAACCCTGGTTGTCAGAATGGAAACCGTAGTTTACAAGATGTGAGGGAGGACAAGGTGATGAGAGCCCGTCTTCTGCGCGTGCTATCCGCAATTGCGACATGTACCCTGCCGGCCTGTGGGACCGACACGGGATCTTCCGGTTCCGGACCGGATGTCGTCGTCGAGACCATCGCCGACACCACCGTGGTGCGCACCCTGTCGGGGAGTCTGTGGGACGGCGAAGCCACGCTGGTCCCCGAGATCTCGATCGGCGAACTCGACGGGCCCGAGGAGCTGCTCTTCGGCAGCATCCGGTCCATCGCGGTGGATCATCGCCGCAACGTCTTCGTGTTCGATGGACAGGCCCAACACGTGCGCGTCTTCGACTCCGACGGTGCATACGTGGGCACGATTGGCCGACGGGGAGAGGGACCGGGCGAATTCGGGAGCGCCGAGGCCATCGCCATTCTTCCGGATGGCCGGCTGGTGGTGCGTGATCCCGGCAACAGGCGCATTGCGGTCTTCGCTCCCAACACCGAACAGTGGGACCACTGGGGATACGATCCGGGCAACTACGGTTCGAATTCCCCTCTCCATACCGACGCGCAGGGCCGCACGTATCTGATCACCCGGGATCCGTCGAGTACCGATTGGGTCAGGCACATCATCGTGCTCGGGCCGGATGGGGCGCACCTGGACACGCTCCCTGAACCTTCGAGTCCCCATGAGCCTCCTGTCATTGTGGCCGAGGGCGAGGTCGAGGGAGGCTCCGCGAAGTACACACAGCCGGTACCCTTCGCCCCCTCGTTTCAGTGGACCATCCACCCCAGCGGCCATTTCGTCACCGGCCTTCCCGCCGACTACCGGATCGAGCTCACCCGGGACGACGGCGTGCTCCGAATCGAACGGATCACCGATCCCGCCCCGGTCCACGATGACGAGGGTGCCCGGCAACGCGAAAGCGTCGAACGGCGGCTGCAATCGAACATTCCGGGGTGGACCTGGGACGGCCCCTCGATCCCCGAACACAAGCCGTTCTACCGGCAACTGCTGGCTGGCCGGGACGGCCGCATCTGGGTGAGGTTGTGGACCGAGGCGCACCGCGTGGAGAACGAGGACCATGACCCGGAGGACCCCGATTCGGACCCCGTGAACTGGGTCGAGCCCCTGCGTTACGACGTCTTTGAGCCCGACGGGATCTACCTGGGAGTCGTGGTTCCGCCGGAGGACTTCCGGCCCTACGCGAACCCGGTCTTCGATGGGGACCATGTGTGGGGGGTGACCCGCGACGACCTGGGGGTCGAGCGGGTGGTACGGTACCGGATCGAGGTGGGGGGTGGATGACCCCGCCGGCGTCAGTAGCGCGGAAATCCCGATGTTCCGGGGAGAGGATCGAAGCATGAGAAGCAATCTTCTGCGATTTGGCGGGGCGGCAGGCATGATCGCCCTCGCGGGCTGTGGAACCGAAGCGGGGCCCTCCGCCGCCGGGCCGGAGATCGTCATCGACACCATCGGCGACACGACCATCGTCCGTACCCTGTCGGGAAGCGTCTGGGGGGCGGAGGCGACCCTGGTGCCGGAGGTCTCGATCGGCGAACTCGACGGGCCCGAGGAGTACCTCTTCGGCAGGATCTTCTCGATCGCGGCCGATGATGACCTGAACGTGTACGTGTTCGACCACCAGGCCCAGCACGTCCGCGTCTTCGACTCGCTGGGGACATACGTGGAGACGCTGGGCGGGCCGGGCGAGGGACCGGGCGAGTTCAGCCGCGCCGAGGCCATCGCCCTGCTGCCGGACGGCCGCCTGGTGGTGCGCGATCCCGGCAACCAGCGCGTCCAGGTCTTCGGTCCCGGGGCCGGTGAGACGGACCAGTGGGGATACAAGGTGAGCGGCCTGTACTCGGGGTCACCTCTGTACACCGACATGAGCGGCCGCACGTTCGTGCATACGAGCGACCTGTCGCGGGACCCCTTCTCCGATGACTTCGTCATGCACCTCGTCGTGTTCGGGCCCGACGGGGTGCAGGTCGACACGCTCCCTGAACCGTCGAGCGATCATGAAGCCCCCACGCTGACGGCCGAGAACCGCGGGACGACGACGTTGTTCGTGCCCTTCAGCCCCGTGTTGCAGTGGACCGTGCACCCCAGCGGCCATTTCCTTGCCGGTCTGCCCTCGGAGTACCGGATCGACCTCGCCCGGGACGACGGCGTGCTCCGAATCGAGCGCTCGGCCGACCCCATCCCGGTGCTCGACGGGGAGCGCGACCACGAACGCGAGCGGATCGAGCGCCGCATGCGGGACAGGGACCCGGACTGGAGCTGGAACGGTCCGCCGATCCCGGGCCACAAGCCGTTCTACAAGGAGCTGCTGGCGGGCCGGGACGGACGCATCTGGGTGAGGGTGACGACCGAGGGGTACGAGGCCGAAAACGAGTACCACGACCCGGAGGATCCCACTTCGATGCCGGTCGTCTGGAGGGAGTCGGTCCGCTACGACGTCTTCGAGCCGGAAGGGACGTATCTGGGGGTCGTGGTGCCGCCGGACGAATTCACGCCCTACGTGGAACCGGTCTTCGACGGTGACCACGTCTGGGCCGTGACCCGGGACGAATTGGGGGTGGAGCGGGTGGTGCGGTACCGGATCGTGGTGGCTGGGGGTTGAGGAAGCATGGCCCGCAAGCGAAAGCGGCCCCGGAAGCGTGGGAAGCGGAGATCCCGCCGCGGCCCCGACTCCAGGATCCTGTTCCTGGCAAGGCGGGGAGTCGCCGACGCCCAGTTCCGGCTGGGCGAGATGTACCTGACCGGGGAGGGAGGGCTGAAGCACGACCCGGCCAGGGCGGCCAATTGGCTTCGCGCGGCGGCCGGGCAGGATCACGTCGAGGCCCGGATGCTCCTGGCCGAGCTGTACCGCGAGGGCGAGGGTGTGGAGCAGGACTTCGAAGAGGCCGCGAGGTGGTTGAGGGCCGCCGCCGCGGCAGGCCACGAGGACGCGCCCGTGCTCCTCGGCATGATGTACGCGGACCTCGAGGCGGACATGGAAGACGATCCCGGCGCGGAGGGCTACCTGGAGATCGCGGCCGCGGCCGGGCACCGGTCCGCCCGGTACCTGCTGAGGGCCCTTCGCGGCGAAGGCGGGTTCCCCGGACCCGACGAGGAAGAGCTGCGCGAGATGGCCGAGGTCACCCTCAGGGAGGCCTGGCGCGGCGACCCGGAAGCGCAGTTCTTCATCGCGAACGCCTACCTGGATGGCCTGGGCGTGCCCAGGGACGACGCCGAGGCGATGCGCTGGCTGCGGGCGGCGGCCAAACAGGGCAACGCGGCCGCGCAGAACGACCTGGCGCTGATGTGCCAGAAGGGCGAGGGCCTTCCGGAACCCGATTCCGTGCAGGCCTTGAAGTGGTTCCGGGCGGCGGCCGGCCAGGGTGACCCGATCGCGATCTACAATCTCGCCGGCATGCATCAGTTCGGCGAAGGCGGACTGGATGCCGACCCCGCGAGAGCCGCGCAACTGTACCTGAAGGCGGCGGAAATGGGCTTTGCCGACGCCCAGTACAACCTCGGCAACTCCTATTCTCGCGGGATGGGAGTCGAGCCGGACGACCGCGAAGCCGTCCGCTGGTTTCGCGAAGCGGCCGATCAGGATCACCCCGACGCGCAGAACAACCTGGGTGTCGCGTACTCGGAGGGGAAAGGTGTCGAGCGGGATGACGAGGAGGCGGTGAAGTGGTTCCGCGCGGCCGCGGTTCAGGGAGACGCCAATGCCGCATACAACCTCGGCGTCATGTACGCCGACGGGGTCACCGACCTGGAGGAAGACCCCGACCGTCTGAAGTGGCTGAGGGCGGCGGCCGAGGGTGGCTACGCGCATGCCCAGTTCGGTCTGGGCCGTGCGTACGCTGTCGGGGAGGAGCTGGAACAGGACGCGGCGCAGGCCGGGAAGTGGCTGGAAAAGGCGGCGGGCAACGGCCTGCTTCCCGCGATGTATATCCTGTCGCGGTTCTACGAGGAGGGGGACTTTCTCCGGCACGACGAGGACCGAGCCTTCGAACTGCTCCGCGAAGCCGCCGGGGAGGGGTGGCCTCCGGCACAGCATGATCTCGGGGTGGCCTTCGAAGCGGGGCGGCGGGTCGAGCAGGACTACACGGAGGCGGTCAAGTGGTTCAGGGCGGCGGCCGAACTGGGCTATGGACGCTCACAGCACAATCTGGCGTTCGCTTATCGCGAAGGAAGGGGTGTGGAGCTGAACTACGGGGAGGCGCTGAAGTGGTACCGCAGGGCCTCGCGGCAGGGGCTCTCGCGCTCGCAGGTCGCCACGGGCATGATGTACCTGCTGGGACTGGGGACGGAGCCAGACGAGGACGAGGCTCTGAAGTGGCTGAGACGCGCGGCCGAGCAGGGCCAGTCCCTAGCGAAGGACGCGGTGGAAGAGATCGAACGGATGAGGGATATGGATTGAAGTGAAATCGTGGCAATATGACATGACAACTTTGGTTGTCATTGTGTCAAGTGTCATGTCACGCATCAAACGTCGGATAGAGACGTTTGAGCCTGACGCGGGCGTCGTCCGTGGTGATGCACCCGCCGGCGGCGTGTCCCGTTTTGACATGCCCGTGTCCCGGGTTTTGCCGCGGCGACGGGTGGGCGCCCGATCACGCCACCGCCTCCAGCG
>CAZTOF010000184.1:0-6059 GCA_964615515.1 uncultured Gemmatimonadaceae bacterium | reverse complement strand
GGCGGGGGCTCCGGCAGCTGCCGGATGACCTCCGGCAACGGGGGCGAGCCCCCGAGCACCGCTCCCCCGCGCGCGAAGAACGCGGCCTTGCCGTCACGGTCCAGCGCCAGGCGCGTGCCGCCCTCGTGGACCAGGCGGTGGTGGCCGGACTCGCCGTGACCCACAGCCGGGGATCGGGCCGATTCCCGTCACCCCGTATGCGACTACCACCGGAACCAGAATCGCCGCCACAGCTGCCGCTGCCGCTCCTGGAAGACCTCCTTGCGATCCCCCGTTCGATCGACCGGCCGGATCCAGAACCGGCACCCCATCGCTCCGAAAGCCTCGGTGCGGGAGGTGCCCAGCGCGTGGAAGGGCTGGGTGACCCTCAGGAACTCGGCCGGCGCATACACCCGCCCTTCCTCGATCCGGCCGGCGAGTTCCGCCGCCTCGGGGTCACTCCCCAGCCGGTCGGCGGGCAGGACCTGGAACAGCCGCATGCCTCTGTCGGACAGTTCAATCCGGAAGACGTACTCGGGATTGCCCTCACCGTCGATCCAGCAGGGCGGGGGATCGATTCCGCTGCCGCGGCGCAGCTGCTGGAGTTGTGTTTCCCGGTACTCGGCCCTTCCGACCGCATCGTCCCTCTCGCGCTCGGCCTCCCAGATTCTGCTTCGCAACGTGTCTTCCCGGAAACGGCTCTCGCCGAGGCCGGCGCGGAGTGAGTCGATCACGGAATCGGGATCAGCCGACATTTCCCGCCGGGCGGCCCTGAGTTCCCGGTCCAGGGTTTCGATCGTCCTGCGGGCGATGTCCAGCGAGTCGCGCAGGCCGGCCGCCCGGGCCGCCCGCTCCACGATTTCGCCGGCCTCTTCGGGGGTCAATCCATCGGTGGCGGCGATGTCATCGCGGAGCTGTCCGGTGATGTGCTCCGCCGTTGCAAGACGCTTCGCCAGCGAGTCGTACAGAGCGGTCGTCTCCCGCAGGCGCCGTTCGCTGTCCGCCGCCGCCTCCTTCAGGGAATCACGCTCGGCCGCGAGGCGGGCGGCTCGGTCGACCATGTCGTTCTCCACCCCGCGGTCCGCCAGAAGCGAATCCGCTTCCGCCGCGCGCAGTCTGGCCGTGTCGCGTTCCCTCTCGGCCTGCTCAGTCCGGGCCTGGAGGGCTGCCACCGTGTCGCGAAGCTGCCGGGCGTATTCATACCACGCGTCGGCATCGCCCCAGGAGACGGTTTCCGTGCCCAGCATCTCCCGGGTGATGTGCAGGTCGACCCTGGCCGTGTCGAGCTGCGCCCGGGCCGTGTCGCGCTGATACTGCTCGAAGCGCAACAGAACCGCGCAGGCCAGCAGCAGAATGAAGACGACGATGCTGAATGTCTCCGCCAGGGTAAGACCCAGCGTCAAACCCTTGCGGTAGTGCTTCCTTTCGGCGGGGAGCATTCGTCAGCGTTCCACGGGCTGCCGGTCAACCGGGTCGGGACTTGCGCCGGAACCGGGGCAGCCGCGTCAGCGCGCGGGGCACGCTCGCCAGCGCCCGCCCGGCCCCGCGGGTCCGCGCCACCGCCGAGGCCACCGCCCTTTTCACCCGCGAGACCTCCCGCACGTGCGCGGACAGCTCCCCGGCCTGGCGCCCGGCGTCTGCGAGGGTGCTGGAGAGTTCGGCGGACCGCTCGCCGGCCGCCACCAGTTCGGCGTTCAGCTCCCGCGCCAGCCGGCGTACGGGCCCGACACCCTCGGCCAGCTCTGGTCCCAGCCCGCGCAGCTGCTCATCGAGCCTGCGGGCCGTGTCGGGGACGGAGGCGAGCCCGTCGCGCGCGGCCTGCAGGGAGGCTCCCAGTCCTTCGAACCCCGCGTTCATTTCAGACGCGTGTCTGCCGATCCCGCGAATGCCCCGGGTTCCCTCGTGCAGCTCGTACACGGCTTCCTTCCAGAGCGGCAGGACCTCATGCTCATCCACCGCATCGGCGATGCCCGCGAGGGCCTCCTTCGCCCGCTCCGCGCTTCCCCGCACGCCGGAAAGGGTGTCGCCGAGGGCGGACACGGCGGCGTCCATTCCGTCCACACCGCGCAGGGTGGCGGCAATCCGTTCCGTGGCGGGTCCCGCGACCTGGTTGATTCCGTCGAATGTGGCCTCGGCCCTGGCGAGCTGGACCTGTACGTCGTCCAGACGCTCCCCGAGCCCCTCGGCCCGGCCCTGCAGCGTACCGAGGGCCTGGGCGCCGGCGCCGCAAACCGCATTCAGCCGGTCCATCTCCCGGGCGAGCGACCGGGTCGCGGCGGTGATGTGGTCCGCGTATTCGTCCAGCGCCGCGTAGATCCCGGCCGTCCTCTTCGTGCCCTCGGCGATGTTCTCCGCCATCTCGCCCAGCCCGGCGGACGAGTCCCGGAACTTGTGCGCCATGATGTCGAGGTCGTCGCGCGCCCGGTCGAGGCTCTCCTTCATCAGCGACACCGTCTCCTCGAGCCGGGACCGGGTGGTGTCGACGATGTCCCCGGGCGACTCCTGCGACATCGTGAACCAGACGCGCCCCGCGAGCCCGACGATCGTCGTCAGCAGCGCGATTCCGAAGTTCCGGATCGACCCGGTCGTCCCGCTCCCGTCACCGCCGGGCGCCCCCCAGTCGAAGGTGATCAACGCCGCGACCAGGGCGGCAAAGGTGAAGAGGAGACCCAGGTAGTAGATCGACTCGCCCTTGGTGTCGCTGGGGACGTCGGCGTCGTCCACGGTGCGCCCGATGAAGACGCCGTAGCCGATCATCCACGCGGCCGCCGCCAAGGCGAGCCACCACGACCCGATTCCGATCAGGTTCCCGAGGGCGATGATCACGCAGCCGACAAGCAGCGCGATCAGCCACGCGTCGCGGTATTCCTGCAGCGCTTCTTCGGTTTGTGAGGCGCGCTCTTCGTACGTGGGCCTCATCCCTCCACCATGATCCACCTGGGCCGGGCCAGAGGCGACGCGCCCTGGTCCAGGAAGTAGTCCTCCCAGAAGCCGCGCAGCGCCCCGCCCTGAATGCGGCCGGCCCCGCCGCGGCGGGCCAGCAGGAACACCGACACCTCGACACCGGAGAGATCCACCCTGAGCGTCCCGTAGTCGGGATTGCGGGACAGCGGGCCGAAGTCCACGGAATCGCGGTAGAAGGACAGATTGCGGGAGTTCTGGATCATGTCGGACACGACGAGCAGCCGGCGCGGGATGTCGGCGTCGCGGGGCTGGAACGCGCTCACGGCGGCACCCTGAACGGCTTCCATGATCGGTGAGATCGAGTCGCCCTCGACATCGAGCAGGACCCCCAGCGTCCGCCGCAGCGGTGCCAGGAACTCCTCCTGGTAGCGCCGTTCCGCCAGCGCCGGATTGCCGGTGAACGTACCCACGTCGTCCGGGTGGACGGGCTTGCAGACCCTGAACACCGCGCGCGCGTCGCCCCTGCCGGCCCGGCCGACGGTGTAGACCCGGATCTCGGTGGTGGCGGGTGCTTCGTTCTCGATGGTCTCGAGTACGCGGGGCGCGCCGGAACCCTCCTGCACGTCGGTCAGGGTGTCGGAGGGATCCACCAGGATCGCGATCTGCGCGGCGTAGTCGCCGTCTTCGGGGCAGTTGGCGGCGTCGAAGGCGCGGCTGCCGCGCTGGCCGCGGACGAACAGCGCGATCAGGATCGCGAGGGCCAGTACGCCGATCACCCCCCCGACCAGGTTCTTGCGCTTCGCCGTCCGGTTGCGCCGCATTGCCCGCCCACGGCCCGACCCTCGCCCACGGCCAGGTCCGCGCCCTCGCCTCGATCCCCGTCCGTGCCTGTGGTCCCGCCTCACGCCGGTACGGCCTTGTCGTGGGGATCGAGCCTTGTGAATTCGTTCACAAGCTCGCAGCACTCGTCGTGCACGTCCCTCAGCTGCCGCTCGCGCTCCTCCAGCACCGCGTGCATCCGCCGGCTGCGTTCCTCCGCCTCCGCCTCGCCAACCAGGCCCGAACCGTCGGGTGGCTCCGGCAGATCCCAGTCGGCGAGCCACGGCGTGTGCCAGACCCGCGGCTCCGGCGTGGAGCGGGCTTCCCGGTTGGCGTTCCGGTAGATGTCGAGCGCTCCGGCGCAGCTCTTCCCGAGGTCGCGTGCAAAGCCCCGGAGGTCCGTGTGCCGCGCATGCAGCCTGGTGTAGTCGCTCAGCCCAAGTTGCCGGGCCTGGACCGGGTCGCGGAAATCGTTGCGCAACCTGCGCGCGGCGTCGTCGTGGAGTTCGTTCAGGTCCCCGAGCAGCTCGCGGCGATCCTGCTCGAGCCTTTCCCGCGTCTTCCGCTTGTGCCGCTCCCGCTTCCCGTAGCCGGGGTACGGGTCGTCGGTCTTGAACCAGTCCATGGCGGCGGCGGCGCACATGGCAAGCCCGATCAGCAGCAGCATGTAGGAGTGGAAGCCGCCGAGTCCGAACGGGCTGGCGCGGAAGAGACAGAGCGCTTCCTGGTCGGCGTCGGCTTCGTCGGGGCCCCGCCAGCAGGTCTCGGGCAGGGAATCGGCCTGCGGGGACCGGGTGGCCGGAGATGGTGCGGCAGGAAATCGCCGGCCCGCGGCCGGCGCACCCGGGGAGAGCGCGGCGGGCGACGGGGCCACCCGAGACTGCGCGAGCGGAGACTGCGAGCCCGCCGACTGCGCAACCGGCACGGTGTCGGGCGCCGGGGGATAGTCGTACGGCAGCGCCTCCCGGTAGTGGGCCACCAACAGATTCCAGAACATCGCGACCCCCGCGACCGCGGCCAGGCCCGCCAACCCGCCGACCTTCCGGCGCGGATCACGGTGGTGGACCTGCCGCACCATCGCCGCGATCAGCCATCCGAGCACCGCCACGTTGACGACGCTGATCAGGACCGCGTAACTCGTGCCCGCCAGCAGTCCCCCCTCGACGTTGGCGCCGAAGAAGAGACCGTTGACGAGGCTCTCGAGGACCACCAGGGCAACCAGGATTCCCCAGTGCCACATGCGGCTCTCCGGGTAGTCGGCGTCGGCGTTGCGCCCCTGCTCGAGCCTGAAGCGATTGACCTCGCCGATCGCGCGCTGCGCCTCCCTCGTGGCTCGCGACAGGTCCGGACGCTCCTCCGCGACCGCGTCCCTCATCTCCTTGCAGGTGTTCTCCACGAGAGAGTCGGCCCCGCGGTCGCTCGGGGGAGGCTGCATGCGTTCCTCGAGCGCCGAGCGATGACGGTGGTACTCGTTGCGCCGGGCTGCGTACAGGTCGTCGCAGTAGCCCACCACCTCCATCTCCACGTTGTCGAGCGTGGGCTGGGTGGGTTGTGGCTGATCCTGCTGGCCGCGCTCGCGACCGCGTTCCTTGAGCTTGAACCGCTCGACCAGGGACGAGGCGGTCGGTGTCACTCTCATCGCTTCCCTGCCGGGAGCGGGCTGGCCATCGTCATCGCCTCCCGAAATCGTTGGCTGAAGACCCCTTCGAACGTAACATCGCCCTCGGCGGCCGGGCCACGAACCGGCCGGAGATCGTGTCTTGTGCCCGAAGCTCGCCGGCCGCACAGCGCCGTGGCCAAGCTGGCCGGAGCGTTCCGTTTCGCCATGGACGAGGCCGGGATGCTCTTCGCGGGTGCGGGTATCATCGTGATCACGGCCGGGTTCGGCATGTACCACCTCGAACACGCGGTGCAACCCGAGGTGTTCGGCTCGGTGTACGACGGACTGCGGTGGGCGGTCGTCACCCTGACGACGGTGGGCTACGGCGACATCCTACGCTCGCGGGGTCAGCAACACTCGCGCCGTCACCCGTCCCTCGCCATCCGCAAACCTCACCCGCAGGCCTTCGCCGGTGCCGTCCACACCCGCGTTCCCTCCCGTTACCCGGGCCCGCACCGCAGTCCCGAAGAGACCGATGTCGTACTCATGCCCCGCGGTCCCCTCGATCGTGAGGAGCCACCCGTCCCCGTCCGCCTCCAGGTCGATGATGCGGGGTCCGGTGCTGCGCTGACCGGGTTCCAGGTCGATCCGGGGCGGCGCAACGGCGAGTCCGCCGTTCCAGGTCGTGACCATCTCGATCACCTCGCCCTCGGTCACCTGGACCGCGAGCGGCGGAGGCCCGGGCCCGCCATGCGCC
>CAZTOF010000183.1:0-6774 GCA_964615515.1 uncultured Gemmatimonadaceae bacterium | reverse complement strand
GGGACCGCCTGGTGGACCGGTTCCCCGCCCGCCCGGAGGCCCTGGACGTGATCTTCTTCCGCGGCGACGACCACCACGACGCCGGGCGGCTCGGCCAGGCCCTCGACCACTACGAACAGGTCGTCGCGATGTCGTCATCGGCGAACCTCGCGGGGCTGGCCCGGATGCGCCGGGGCCAGATCCACCTTGCCCGCGGGGACCGGGAGGCCGCGCTGGAGGTGTTCCGCGCATACCTGGCGGAGTTTCCCGGCGGGAGACGCTGGGAGGAAGCCAGCTACTGGGGCGCGCTCGCGGCCCGCGAAATGGGGGACACGGCGGAGGCGACGCGCCTGCTGGCCCGCATCCGAGGCGAAAGTCCCCTCTCGTACTACGCGTATCTGGCGGCCGAGGCGGAAGGCACGGAGTTCGCGCCCGACCTGCCGGAAGGCCCGGCAGCGCCGCCCGGTCCGGATTGGCTCGACGGGGGAATGGAGGTGCTGGCCCTCCTGGAGGAGGCCGGACTCGACGAGGCGGCGGGCGCCCGGGTGGCGTCGATGAAGGCCACGGCCCGCCAGTCCCGCGAAGACCTCATGCGCCTCGCCGTCGCGCTCAACGAGGCCGGCCGCACGCTGGACGGAATTCGGCTGGGGCTTGAACTGCGGGAGGGAGGCCGGCCCTGGGACCGGGCCCTGGTGCGCGTCGTGTACCCATTCCCGTACCGGCCGGTGGTTGAGTCCCGGGCCCGGGAGCTGGGCCTCGACCCGTACCTGGTGGCCGGCCTCATACGGCAGGAGAGCGCCTTCGCCCCTGCGATCGTGTCTCCGGCGGGGGCGATCGGCCTCATGCAGGTCATGCCGGCGACAGGAAGGCAGCTGGCGTCGGCGGTCGGCCTCCGGGCCTTCCGTTCCGAGACGCTCGAGACTCCGGAGCTGAACATCCACCTCGGCACCCGTTTTCTGGCAGAGCTTTTTCGGCGCTACGGCGGCGACATTCCCCTCGTCCTGTCAGCGTACAACGCAGGGCCGAGCCGGGCCAACCGCTGGCGCACATTCCCCGAGGCGGCGGATCCGCGCCGCTTCACCGAACGCATCCCCTTCGCCGAAACCCGCGGATACGTGAAGAACGTGACCCGCAACCGGGCGCTGTACCGCTGGCTCTATGGTGGAGACGGCGGTCGGCCGGCCGGGCCGGGGATTCCCGCACCGTCCCCGGCTGGGACCCGGGCCGATGGAGGCGGGCCATGATCGAGACGCAGGGACTGACCCGCTGCTTCGGCGCCAAGACCGCGGTCGAGGACCTCGACTTCCGGGTGGAACCGGGGGAGATCCTGGGCTTCCTGGGCCCGAACGGAGCAGGCAAGAGCACGACGGTGAAGATCCTGACCTGCATGATCAAGCCGTCGCGCGGTTCGGCGTGGGTGGCCGGATTCGATGTCGAGGACGACCCGATGGAGGTCAAGCGGCGGCTGGGCTACGTGCCTGAGGCGGGGGCGCTCTATGAAGCGCTCACGGCGCGCGAATACCTGACCGTGGTGGCTAACCTGCGGGGCATCGAGGGCGAGCCGGCCAGCCGCAAGGTCGGCGAGCTGCTCGATCTCTTCGGAATGCTCGACGCGCTCGACAAGCCCCTGTCGGAGAGGGGCGCAAGGTCGCCGAGGCTTCGTGGGGTGTTCTTCGCGGCGCCGGTGGACCGCGCGCGGCTGGTCAGCAACACGGGGAACAGCGTGACGATCTTCTTCCTGCTCCCCTATCTCGCCGTCGTGGCGGGCATCTTCGCGTGGTCCTTCGGCCACCTGTGGCACGCCGTGGCGCACACGATCGTGCTGGGGCTGATGTCCCACCTCGCCATCCAGATGCTGCTCCTGGTCGCACCCCGCCTCCCCTTCTCGGAACCGGTTCGCAAGGGTGCCCGAGTCGGTCCGCTGATGGGGGCCGTTCTGCTCGGCCTGCTGGCCGCCGGCTTGCTGCCGCTGATGCTTTGGCTGCTCTACGCGAGACCGGCTTTCACGGTTGCCGGCGTCGCGCTGCTGGGGACAGCGGCGGTGCTGGTCCCCCGGATCGTCACGGGGCGGATTCGTGCCCGGGTCGGGAAGTTGGAGTTCACGGGGTAGAAACCCTGACATTGGGTGAGTGTTGGGCGCCCTGCGAAAACGACCCGGCCTTCCCGCTTGACGCCTTGGACGGACACCCCCATGATGGAGCCGTTGGCAACGGTGGGGCCCGGCTCGGGGGCGACCGCCGTGGTATCACCTCAGATTTCCGGAGGATGGCTGAATGGCCAAAGGGACGGTCAAGTGGTTCAACGACGCAAAAGGTTACGGATTCATTTCCCGGTCCACCGGTGACGATGTCTTCGTTCACTTCAGTTCGATTCAGGGCGAGGGGTTTCGCACCCTGGCCGAGGGAGAAGAGGTGGAGTTCGAGCTCCGGGAGACGGAGCGGGGCCTGCAAGCGGCGAACGTGACCCGCGGCTGACCGGCCCGGTCCCGGGGTGCGCCGGCGTCGCGGGACGCAACGAAATTCGTCCAGGGGTTTTGGCCAGGACTCGTAGTTCCTAGTGCAGGATGTTGCGGGATCGCAGATGTGCGATCACCGCCCCCGTCATGAGGGGGCGAAGCCGGTAGCGGACCGCGGGGACGGAGGTGCCCGGCTGTCCCGCCGCGCCTTCCCGGTCGCCGGCCGGCGCTATGAAGTGGTCCTCCTCGAGGGACCGGAGGGTGTGTGCGCACTCGGTCACCGATGTGCGCAGCACTTCGCAGTACTCGGTGGCGGTGAGCGTGCCGTGGTCCAGAAAAGCCTTGAGGGCGAAGCACCGGTCCTGGTCCAGCAGGTCCGTGGGGGGGCGGAGTGGTTCCAGCGGACGCACGAGCAGCCTTCCCTCCGCGGTCGTGAAGTCCGCGGAGTGCAGCCAGTGGAAAAGGGCCAGGCGGATCGACCCCAGCGACGCCCGTTGCAGGCGCTCGAAATAGTCCTTCTCGATCAGCTCCCGCTGCCGGTCACTCCTGCGGATCCGGTGGGCCCGGGTGCGCAGGGCGGCGGTCCCGGCGCGCGGCTCGACGTACTCGAGCGGGAGCCCGCTGCGCACGTGACGGGACGTGATCGCCTGCCGGAGTTCGCCGGGGCCGAGGGGTTCCAGGACGAGACGCTGCACGTCGGTCGCGAAGGAGGGCTCGCGGGTGCGCAGAAGCTGCCAGGCGGACGAGGCCAGCGTGACGATCCAGAAGATGCGTGACTCCGTTTGCGACACGAAGGCGAGGAACCGCTGAAACAGCCTGCCACCGCCGGGCGCGCGCATGTGGAGATGTTCCGCGCTCTCCAGAATCACGAAATGCGGGATGGAGCCGGGGGCGCTCTTCCACACCGCGCCGGCCAGGTCGTCAAGACTGTCCGCCCTGCCGAGTCCGAGCCAGGTGGCGAGCCGGACCGCCAGATCGCCTTCCTCGCGGATGCGCTCCCGCAGCGTCTGCCGCACCCCGCGCGGCTCCTCTCCGAGACGCGTCGAGACGATGTTCAGGAAGCTGGTCACCCCCGCCCCCGGAGACGCGATCACGACCAGCGAACCGGGGCCGCCGGCCTCCCAGCGCGTCCAGCACGCCGCGACCTCGTCGAGTTCGTCCTCGCGTCCCGCGAGGAACCGGGGATCGGTGACCGGCTCGAAGGCGAAGAGGCGCTGGTAGACGACGGGCAGGGTTCGCACGAACTCTTCGGCGGAGGCCAGCGTGTTCCCGGCCGGGTCGGCGGTCTTCTGCACGGCGGGGCGTATGCCGAGTGCGCTCGGCAGGGATCGCAGACGCGCCCCCAGGACCCACAGGGCGGCGAGAACCCGGAGACCACGCCGTACGGCCCGTCCCCGCAGCCGGCGCCAGTCCTGAGCCACCTCGGTGGCAAGGTAGGTGCGCGCGTCCAGGTAGCCCGCGGCGAGACGGTCCGCCGTGGCCCGGCGCACGAGGTGTTCGGCTCCGTCCAGAACTTCCCGCTTCACGCGGTCCCTTGCCGCCGCCCGGCCTTCGTGCAGCGCGGCCCGGGCGACTTCGACCTTGGCCGAGGCGCGTGAAAGCCCGTCGGTGATGAGGACCAGGGCACGGGTGGCGGCGTCGGCCGCTCCGTCCTCCAGCTCGGCGCGCGCCGCCTGGAATCCGTAGGAGGCCACCTGGTCCAGCTCGAGGACCTCGGAGCGAACCCGCTCCAGCGCTTGCGCGACCGCGGCAGGTGCGGTGCGGATCCGCTCCATGCGCAGGGTGTCGAAGGCCTGGGCGGCCAGTTCAGGGGTGGGCACGGTACGGGCGTCGGTCCCGGGCCGTCGGATCGCCTCGCCCGCTTCCGGCAGATCGTGTACGGTGACCTCCGGGAGCTGGAGGCAGGTCGCTTCCAGATCCTCCACGGCCAATTCGGCCCTTCGTGCCAGGGCGTCCGTGACGGGCCCGAAGTCCTCCAGCTCGGCGGTGCATCGTCTCAGCGCGGGAAGGGTGCGTTCCCGCTCCGAGTCGAGGGCCGGGCCGAGCCGCTCCGGGTCTCTCGGGAGGCGCCGAGCGCGCTCGACTCCCTCGTTGAGGGTGGCCGCGAGCCGGTCCATGAGGGCGTCGACCGTCCGGATGGTCTCGTCCCACCGGTCCATGAGGCGGAGGCGGATCGCATCGGCGGCGGCGCGCACGGCAAGGAGGGCCACGTGCAGCTCGAGACGGGAGGCCGCCTCCCGGCCCCACCCGTCCCAGCGTGCCGCCAGCCCTGCGTCATCGAAAACGGGCGGCGCGTCGGTCGGTGAGGGCGCCACGAAGGTACCGGCCACGGCCACCCTGGCCGCGAGGGTCGTGGTCGGCCGCGCGAAGTCCTCCCCCGCCTCCCTTCCCGACGCCGCGGCGATCCCGTCCCGGAGAGCCTGGAGTTCGTCCTGGAGCCGCCGGGCCGCGGCGAGACACGCCAGCGTGGGGTTCATGGACTCGCGGGACTCTCCGGCCTGGCCCTTCGGCGGCAGCAGCACCGCCGCGACCCACTCCGACCAGGCCCGCTCCACCCGTCCCAGCCACCCCGCCCTGCCGCGTTGGCTGTCCCGAAAGGCGCGGCGCTGGAACGGCAGCACGTCGCGTTCGAGATGCTCGCCCGCGAGCGAAGACACCTCGACCTCGTGGACCCGGTGTCTCCACACGATCGGGCGGAGCGCGCGGGCCCAGAAGCGCTTCACGGCCGCCCGGGCCCCCAGTCCCGCGCTCACGGCGAGCGCGTCCCCCTCGGCGGCGGCCACGACCCGTCGGGGCAATTCCCCTGCACCTTTCCGGGCCCGGTCGGCGGCCGCCACCAGCGACCGGTGCAGCGGCTCGGCGAGGGCGGTGTGGCCGAGCACGACGTGGAGGCGCCGCAGCACATGGCGCGCGACCCGGCGGCGGTACTCCGCGACCGCGTCCTTCCCGTCCGCTCCGCCGCCCGGGCGAGGGGCCGCCTCCGCGTCGGACTCCAACTCCGCCAGGGCCGCTTCGTGGGCGGCCGCCACCCGCTCCAGCGTCCGGCGCGTCCGGCGCCACCCGTTCTCCTCGTGATCCCGCCAGGCGGCGGCGAAGGGCTCGTGGACGGCCAGAGCGATGATCCGGGTGATTTCCGCGTCGCTCAATCCGACCGGATCGGATGCGGCGGTCTGGTCGCCCGGGGCCGGGTTTGCCCCCGGCGCCTGTTCACGCGGGACGGTGTCCGCCGCGGCCGCCTGCTCGCGCGGCCGCTGATTCTCCCCGGCGGCCGCCTGCTTCTCCTGGCCCGGGCTCACGGCGAGGCCGGGGCGTCCGGGGAAGAGGCTTCGGATGCGAAGGGCAGCGGGTACCAGTCCCGCTCCGGCGCCAGCCCGGCGCCGCGGAACCCGTCGCGCGCCCGCTCCGTGATGTCGCTCCTGAGCAGGAATTCGAAGCGGGGGTCCAGCACGTAGGCACGCACCCTGACGCGCGTCACGAAGGTGGTCCGGAACTCGTCCTCGATGAACACCTGGATGGGCTTTTCGAGGAAGACGTACTTCGAATTCACGGCCGCCTCGAAGGCGATCTCCTTCGCCCTGCGCTCGTCCACGCTGCCCGGCAGGTGGAGGTCCGTCACCACCTGGCAGTTGAGCTGGCCGGCGTTGGCGTTGGACACCTGTTCCTCCACGACCTGCGAGTTCGGCACGGAGACCAGGTCGTCATCCGCCGTCACGATGCGCGTGGAACGCAGCCCGATCGAGACGACTTCGCCGTAGGTGTCGCCCACCGAGATCTTGTCGCCGACCTGGAAGGGCTGGTCGAAGACCACGATCAGGCCGCCGAAGACGTTCTTGAGCAGATCCTGCGCCGCGATGCCGAGCGCCAGCCCGAGCGCCGCGCTCGCCGCGAGGATCCCCTGGGCGTCAACCCGGAAGATGGTGCTCACGATGAGGTACCCGGCGATCGCCCAGAGCAGCATGCGCGTGATGGGGATCAGCCACTTGAAGGTGAGGCGCCGGGTCCCGCTCCGCTCCGAAAGCGTCTCCAGGACCCAGATCACCGCCCGGATCGCGAAGTGGAAGACGAGAAGCACCACGATCGACAAGAAGATTCCGTACCCGAGGTTGGTGACTTCGTCGCGTGCCTCTTCCAGGTCGATGCCGGCGGCCTCGTCCGCGCTGCCGGCTGCCGCCTCGGCGTCCGCGCCGCCGGCCTCCAGCGAGTCGAGGCGGGCGAGGATCCGCTCCTGCAGCGCCAGGATGCCGTCGAGCGTGGCTGCCGGGTCCGCGGTGGCGGGGGAAGGAGCTTCGGGGTCCTGGGGTGGTTGCGGGGACGGTGCGGGTTGGGCGCCCGGCGAGATG
>CAZTOF010000182.1:0-5003 GCA_964615515.1 uncultured Gemmatimonadaceae bacterium | reverse complement strand
GGAGGGGTCGTGGGGCGCGTGGCGCCTGCGCCTGGACGCCTACGCGAGAAGGATGGACAATCTCCGGCTGGCCGGGTTGCCGGAGGAGCCACTGAACGCGACGGTGCTCGGGGACCCCGAGGAGCGCATGGTGGGCAGCGGGACGGCGGGGGGTTTCGAGGCATCGTGGAGCTGGATCGGCGGTCCGTTCTCCACGGTGGGGAGCTACCGCTGGAGCCGGGTTACGAGAACGGTGGACGACATGACCTACGTGCCTCGCTTCCACCGGGACCACGAACTCGAGTTGGGCGGAGCGCTGGAGAGCGGAAGGTCCATGTGGTCGGCGCGGTTCTCGCTGCGGTCGGGGCAGCCCACCACGCCGATCGCGGCGGTCGTGCCCGTCGTAAGAGGCGACCCCGCGGAAAGAGATCACACCCGATGGGTGGTGTTCGAGGGTGAGTACAACACCGGGCGGCTGCCGCGCTACCTGCGGCTCGACGTGGGATGGCGACGAAGACAGCCGGCATCGTCGTCCGGCGAACGGTTCGCCACACCCTTCGTCTCGGTCGCCAACCTGTTCAGTTTGCCCAATGTGCTGTTCGGGGAGGTCGATATCGACTACGAGTACGAGTACGGCGAGTACGGTGGACCCACGATCAAACGTCATAACTTTCCGCAGATGCCGATGCTCGTCTTCTTCGGCGTGGAGTTCCGGTTTTGAGGGCGCGGGGGTTGGTCCTGACGGCCATCCTGGCGGCGGGCGGATGCAACTACATCGCGCCGCCCGACCCCCTGGCTCTGGACCCGGACGTCATCAGCATCGCGATTCTGCTCGCCGCGGGTGAACTTCAGGCCCATATGCTGGTCGGGCACCCCCACCGCCAGCCGTCCGCACCGCCCCCACGGGTTACCGCCGACCTCGTGGGTGCGGATTGGCGAGCCGCTTTCACCCCTGCGGGGGATCCTGGCGGGTGCGGCGGCGGACATCCGGATTCGCCGTTCCCGAAGATCTGCCTGCTGGCCGCGCTCCCGGAGCCCATCCGGGAGGAGGCCACGTACAGGCTCGAGGGCAAGGGTCCCAAGGGTTCGTTCACGGGCGAGACCGTGGTACCCCCCGCTCCCCGGCTTCTGTCTCCGGGCGACACCGTCCAGGTCCCGGATACCGTCAACGCGATCCGGATCCCGATTCGGTACCGGGCGTCCACCGCAGTCGGCACGTTGCGCCCCGACATGTTCGCGACGTTCAGCGACGGCGCCTCCGGGACCGAGGAGTCGTGGTGGCTGAGGGTAACACCCCGGGCGCTGCGCGTGGGGGGGCGGGCGGACACTCTGTCGGCCAACTGGCCAGGCGGGTGGAAGATCAGGGAGAGCTCGCTGTACCTGCTGGGGATCGGGTGGAACTACACCAACTTCCAGTGGTTGGAGGATTCCCGCTTTCCCTGGCCGAACTTCGGTGTCGAGGGCGAAGGCGTGTACGGGTACTTTGACGGGAGCGCGAAGTCGAAGAGCGTTCAGATCGTGGGGGAGGACGGCGGGTGAGCCGGGCGAATAGACCTGCCACTCACCTCTCGTGGCACCTCGCCGGGTCGGCGACTCACCCGTCTCGGTGCCCGGGCGGGTTCCATCCTGCTATCCGCCGACGCCCACGGCCTCCCTCCGCCGGAAGAGACCGGCCAGGTCGTCCGTCACGCTGTAGAGCACCGGGACCAGGACCAGCGTCAGGAAGGTCGCGAAGATGATCCCCACGATCACGGCAACCGCCATCGGGCCCCACCAGGCGGCCTGCTCCCCTCCCCAGAACAGCTCCGGCGACAGGCTGGTGAAGAGTCCGAAGAAGTCGAAGTTGAGGCCGATGGCGAGCGGCACGAGCCCCAGCGCGGTGGTCAGGGCCGTGAGCAGCACCGGGCGCAGCCGCGTCTTTCCTCCCTGGATCAGCGCGGCTCGCTGGTCCAGCCCGTCCCGCCTCCTGAGCACGTCGATGTAGTCGATCAGGACGATCGCGTTGTTCACGACAATCCCGGCCAGCGAGATCACCCCCACACCCGTCATGATGATGACGAAGGGCATCCGGAAGACCATCAGGCCGATCAGGACGCCGATCGTGGACATGATCACCGACGTCAGGATGATCAGCGGCTTGACGACCGAGTTGAACTGGGAGACCAGGATGAGGGCGATCAGCATGAGCGCCATCATGAAGGCGGTCATGAGGAACGCCTGCGCCTCCTGCTGCTCCTCCTGCTCCCCCGTGAAGGCCAGGGTGTAGCCCGGCGGCAGGGCCGCGGCGAATTCGGCCAGCACGCCCTCCACCTCGACCCGCACGAAGTTGCTGTTGTACCCGGAGGCCACCTCGGCGCTCACCGTCGCCACGCGGTCCATGTCCTTGCGGCGGATCGAGCTGTATCCCTTGCTCACGCTCCAGTCCGCCACCGAGAGGAGGGGGATCTGCGTCCCGTCGGCGAATGCGGTGAGCTGGTCGAGCGCCGTGAGTTCCCGCCGGTCCTCCTCCCGCAGGCGCACCACGATGTCGAATTCGTCGTCGCCGGTGCGGCACTTGGCGGCCTCCAGACCGTTGATGGCCCCGCGCACGGCGAACCCGACGTCGTTGGTCGAGAGGCCGTACAGGCTGGCCCGCTCCCGGTCCACCTCCACGTGCAGCTCGGGACGCCCGTCGTCCATGTCGCTCTCCAGACCCACCAGGCGGGTGTAGACCGGCGCGGCCTCGATCAGGTCGATCGCATCCTTCGCCAGCTCCTCGAGCAGCAGCGGGTCCTCGCCGCTGATCTCGATGTTCACCGGCGCGCCCGTCGGCGGCCCTTCCGTGAACTTGTCCACGCGCACCTCGGCGCCCGCCAGGTCGGTACCCACCCGCTCCTGCATCTCCGCCAGCGTGCCGAACACGTCGAACCGGCGGTCCTGGTAGTCGATCATGCTCACCATGATGCGTCCGGCTTCGGGGCCCGAGGGACCGCCGCCGCCCATGGGACCGCCGCCGCCCCCCGCACCCACGGTGGTCACGATCGTCTCGGCGTCGTCGAGGCCGGCGATCCCCGCGAACTGCGCCTTGAGTCGCCGGGTGAAACCGTCGGTCACCGGCGCGGAGGTGCCCACCGGGGCCTCCACGGCCACATAGAGGGTCGCAGGCGGGATGTCCTCCGGGAAGTACTCGACCGGGGCCGCGAACATCCCGTAGACCATGATGGTCCCGATCAGCGCCAGAACCGATCCGGCGAGGACGAGTGCGCGGTGGTTGAGCGCCCACCGCAGGCGCCGCTCGTACCACTGCACCAGGCGCGGGAAGCCGCGCGTCATGAACGCCTTCCCCATGCGGTCCAGGAGCCTCGTGTGCAGGAGCCACAGCCCCACCGCGGTGACCACGAAGAGGAGCGCGGTCAGCGGGTTGGCGAGTCCCACCAGCAGCAGCACCGGTCCGGCGAAGCAGAGCAGCAGCAGCCGCGCAAGCCGGTTCATCGGCCGCGGCCGGGTGCTCTCGGGGTCCAGGAAGAGCGAGCACAGCGTCGGCACGATCACCAGCGCCACGAAGAGCGAACTCGACAGGGTGACGATGAGCGTAAGCGGGAGGTACTGCATGAACTGCCCCGCGATTCCGGGCCAGAAGAGCAGAGGCGTGAAGGCGGCCAGGGTGGTGGCCGTGGCCGCGATGACCGGACCCGCCACCTCGCCGGTCGCCTTCTTCGCCGCCGCCCGGCGGTCCCACCCCTCCTCGATGAATCGGTAGATGTTCTCGACGATGACGATCGCGTTGTCGACAAGCATCCCGAGAGCCAAGATCAGCGAGAAGAGCACCACCATGTTCATCGAGACGCCCAGAGCCCACAGGACGATGAAGGAGAGGAACATCGAGGTTGGGATCGAGATGGCCACGAAGATCGAGGTGCGGAGCCCGAGAACGAAGAGGAGCACGCCCACGATCAGGATCAGCCCGGAGATGATGTTGTTCTGCAGGCTGCTCACCATTTCGCCGATGTCGTCGGACATGTCGGAGGTGATCGAGACGACGGTCGAAGGCGGGAAGAGGGGCCGCATGGCCTCGATCTCGGCGCGCACGGCCGCAGCCGTCGCGATGATGTTCTCGCCGGAGCGCTTCACCACGTCCAGCGTCACGACCGGTTCCTCCCCCAGGCGCGCGTAGCTCTGCCTCTCGGCGAAACCGAACGCGACCGTGGCCACGTCGCGGACGTAGATGGGACGGCCCCCGATCGTTTCCACGACGAGGTCCCCGACCACGGACGGATCGTCGAATTCCCCGTCCACCCGCACCAGGTACTTCACCCCGTTCACATCGATCGAACCACCCGGGATGTTCACGTTCTCCTGTCGAATCGCACTCAGTACGTCATCGAAAGAAACGTTGTAGTACTGTAACTTGGACAGGTTGACATCAACCTTTACTTCACGTTCCAGGCCACCCCGCAGCTCCACCCTGAGCACAGCCGGGATGGCTTCGAGCCGATCCTGCAGCTCCTCGCCGATCTCCTTCAACCTGACCAGACCGTAACCGCCGGCGATGTTCACCTGCATGACGGGGACCTCGCTCATCGACAGCTCGAAGATGGACGGATCCTCCGCGTCGGAGGGGATCTCGGACCGCGCCAGATCGACCCTCTCCCTGACCTTCTGCAGGGCCTCGTCCATGTTGGTCGAGGTCTCGAATTCGGCGACAACCGCGGAGTACCCCTCCACCGAGGTCGAGGTGAGTTCCTTGAGCCCCGAGATGGTGTTGAGCTCGTCCTCGATCTTGCGCGTGACCAGGCTCTCGATGTCCGAGGGCGACACCCCCGGATAGATGGTGTTGACCGACACCGACGGGATCTCGATCTCGGGGAACGACTCCTTCGGGATGGCGCGGTAGAAGACCAGGCCGGCGATCGTGATGAAGGCGAAGAGCACCACGACCGAGGTGCGGTTCCGGACGGCCAGGGACGTTAGGATGAATTCCTTGAAGGTCCGCGCGTCCCGGTCCTCCCCCCGCGGGCCGGGCGCCTGTTCCCGCGATCCGTGTT
>CAZTOF010000181.1:0-2668 GCA_964615515.1 uncultured Gemmatimonadaceae bacterium | reverse complement strand
ACGGGGGGGTCGAAGGCCGTCAGAGGCGATTTCTGGCCGTTTCCGGGGCACTTCGGGAAACCTACGGCTCACAGGATCGCCCAGGAGCGACGATCGCGACCTCCAGAAGGGGGTAGGGGTAGGGCTGGAAATCACCCCGTTGAGCCACGCCGAGCGCCGGATGGCCATGGCGCGGCGGAGGCATGCGGACTCCAGGTCGGCCGGATCCATCGAGGCCAGCCGCAGACGCACCCAGCTTGCCGCCGCCGTCCTCCTCGACTACACCGGGGGCGGCAGAGACTATTGCTGCGGGACATCTCCTCGGCGAGTTCGCCGCCGTCTTCTCGCGCTTCCCCTCCGGCGATCCCTGGACGCTCCCGGTCTCCGACATCGACCGCTTTCTTCGCCGCTCCAGAGCCGCCCCCCCACCGGCCCGCCGTCCGGATCTGCTGGAGGCCTCCCGCGTGGCGATTCCGCCCGGATCCCCAGGCGAAATCCGGCGACCGGGTAGGGGCGCGGAGAGCGGTGCCGAGGGGGCCGGGCGGCGGCTAGTCACCGGGCCAGGGTCACAGCACGCGAGCGCCCCCCATGGTGCGAACACCGGGGAGCGAGCGCCCCCCATGGTGCGAACACCGGGGAGCAAGGGGGGCGCTGCCCCCTTGGAACCCCCGACCGACACGCCAGCGCCGGAGCCCGGAGGCCCGCCGATGCCGAAGCCCAGCCCAGCCCCCGCCGAGGAGCGGCGGCGACGTGGACGCCCTCCGCTTCCGGCCGAGGAGCGGCGCGACCGCCGGGCGGTGGTCTGCCTGACGGCCGCCGAGGCCCTGGAGGTCGCGGACCGGGCGGCGTCGGCCCGGCTCGCCCCGGCCGTCTACATGCGCCGCCGGGCGCTGGCGGAGCCGGTGCGCCAGCTGATCGTCCAGCGACTCGGGGCGGCCGAGCGGCGGGAGCTGAACCGGATCGGCGTCAACCTCAACCAGATCGCCCGCGCCCTGAACGCGGGGGCGCGGCGCCGGCCGGGACGCGGGTGGCCGTCGAGCGGTGCCACGCGGCCGTCCGGGGGCTGCTCCGGACCGGAGCCGAGGACGTCGCCCCGTGATCGCCCGGGTTGCGGCCCTGGGCCGGTCGTTCAAGGGGGTGACGGCGTACGTGATGCACGACGCCCCGGATCCGGAGCGCGAGGAGGAGCGGAAGCCGGAGACGGCGGAGCGGGTCGAGTGGACCGAGACGCGCAACCTCGCGACGGACCGGCCGGAAGAGGCCTGGCGGATGATGGCCGCGACGGCGAAGGACGCGCCGGGGCTCAAGCGCCTGGCGGGGGTGGCGAACGCCGGGCGGAAGGCCGCCAAGCCGGTCTACCACTACGCCCTGTCCTGGAAGGCGGGGGAGACGCCGGACCGGGCCGAGATGACCCAGGCCGTCGACGAGAGTCTCAAGAAGCTGGGGATGGCGGACCGGCAGGCGGTCGCCCACAACGACACGCCGCACCGGCACGTCCACGTGATCGTCAACCGGGTCGATCCGGAGACCGGCCGAAGCGCGAACATCGGCAACGACCGGCTCAAGCTGGCGAACTGGGCCGAGCGCTGGGAGCGCGATCGGGGGCGGCTTCAATGTCCGGAGCGGGCCGTGAACCGCAAGGCGAGGCGGAAGCGCTTCGTCAAGGACGATTCCCGGAGTCCCGGCCGGTACCGCCGCGAACAGATGCCGCTCGGGCGGCCGCCGCGGGCGGCGGCTCCCCCCGGTGTCGAGTCCGGAGTCTGGAGAGAGGCCGAGGAAGGCGCGTGGGACTACGCCGAGCACATGCGCGAGGGGTCCGGGATCGCGGCGGGGGCGCGCAAGGAATGGCGGGAGGTCCTGGAGCGGCAGAGGGAGCAGCGCCGCGAGATGACGAAGCTCGGCCGGACGCGGCGCGGGCGGTGGCGGCTGGCGCGCATGACCGGGGCGCGGCCGGGGGAGATCGCGGCCGCCGTCCGGGGGAGGCCCGAGGTGCTGGAGCGCTGGCGGAAGGACCTCGACGAGGACCAGAAGGACGAGCGGGTGTCCCTCGCGAAGGCGCACCAGGAGAGCGCCGGAGAGCAGGAGCAGGGTATCCGCGACACCTACGCACACGACGCGCAGCGAGCGGCGCGGGAGATCCCCCACCGGCGAGCCTGGGAGGCGCGGGAGCAGGAGGCCCAGCGCATCATGAACCGGCCGCGGCCGCAGGAGCCCCAGCGCGGTTCGGAGCGCGGATTCGAGCGGTGATTCGGGGGCCGAGGCGGCCCCTGGGCGGAGTGGTTCGGTTCTTCGAGCACCGGGGAGAGCATCACCGGGGCTGGGACACGGTGGGGACCAGGGCGGAAAATGCCATACAAGCAGCTGAGGATTGGCTAAGGGATCTGTTTTGGTGGATGGAAGAAAACGACCATTGTGAAACCCAACCAGGAATCGACGACGATTGCGTCGGGGATCCGCTTTAAATTGACAAGCGGCGAACCTTCTCGTCTGGGCGGTCTGGAGGCTCACGAGTCCATAAACAAGCAGGTGGTGGTCGGATACATCCTTCCCCGCGCTTTGGCGGGGGTCTTCGCAATCAACATCTTCGTGGGCATCCCCGCCATCCTATTTGGCGGTCCGTTGGTATTCGGCCTCGCTGCCACGGTAGGCTGTGTAGGACTTGGCGCTTGGTTCGGCCATGACCTGAAGG
>CAZTOF010000180.1:0-7721 GCA_964615515.1 uncultured Gemmatimonadaceae bacterium | reverse complement strand
AGTTCCAGGGGATGATCTGCCCCGCCACGCCCACGGGTTCGTAGCCCGGGAACTCGTCGGCCAGCAACTGGGCCCAGCCGGCGTGATGGTAGAAGTGGCGGGCGGCCAGGGGGACGTCCAGATCGCGCGATTCGCGCACCGGCTTGCCGTTGTCGAGCGACTCCACGACGGAGAAGAGCCGCGACCGCTTCTGCAGCTGCCGCGCCAGCCGGTAGAGGTGGCGGGCGCGGGCGTGGTCTCCGATCTTCTGCCATCCCGGCAGCGCCGCGGCCGCCGCGGCGACGGCACGGTCGACGTCGGCCGCGGTTCCGTAGCGGAAGTTGGCCAGTTGCCGCCCGTCGGCGGGACAGCTCGTCTGCCTGATGGCGCCGTCGCCGCCCATCCAGCGCCCGCCGATGAAGTGGCCGAAGGTGCGCTCCCCGTCCTTCAGCCACTCGTTTGCGAAGCTTTCGCTCTCGGGTGCCGGCCCGTAGCGGGGGTGGAGGAAGACGTCGCGGACGGGTGAACCGGGGGATTCGCGTGGGGGGGTCATGCCGTCATCCCAGCGGATGGCGGTGGAACGCCGAATAGCGTCCGGTGACGTGGTGCTCCAGCTGTCTCTCGATGTCGGCGAGTAGCAAACTGGCGCCGATGCGGAAGAGGCGGGGGTCCATCCAGGGGTCGCCGAGCTCCTCCTTGACGAGGATCAGCCACGAGAGCGCGTCGCGGGCCGTCCTGAGACCGCCGGCGGCCTTGAGGCCCACCCGTATTCCGGTCGTCCGGCGATAGTCGCGGATGGCGCGCGCCATCACGATGCCGGTGGGAAGCGTCGCGTTCACCGTTTCCTTCCCCGTGGAGGTCTTCACGAAATCGGCGCCGGCCATCATGGCCACCGTAGCAGCCCGCCTCACATTTGCCAGCGTCCCGAGTTCCCCGACCCCGAGGATGACCTTCATGTGGGCGTCGCCGCAGGCCTCGCGGAAACCGGCCACCTCGTCGTACAGCCGTTCCCAGCCGCCCTTGAGCACCGATCCCCGCGTGATGACCACGTCCACCTCGCGGGCGCCCGCGTCCACCGAATCGCGGATCTCGGCGAGCCGGGTCGCAAACGGGGAGAGCCCGGCCGGAAACCCGGTCGAGACGGCGGCGACGGGGATGCCGCTGCCGCGGAGTGCGTCGCACGCGGCCGGCACCAGCCGGTGATAGACGCACACCGCGGCGGTGGCCACCTCTCCGGGACGCGCTCCCAGCGCCGCGAGGATGTCGCTCCGTACCGGGCGCCTGGCCTTGCCGCAGAGGCGCCGCACCCGCCCCTCGGTGTCGTCGCCGGCCAGGGTGGTCAGGTCGATCATGGTGACCGCGCGGAGGAGCCACCCGGCCTGCCACTCCCGCTTGACCGAGCGGCGGGTGGTCAGGGTGGCGGCGCGGTGGTCGGCGGCGGCGCGGTTGACCCGCACGGCGCGCACCGCCTCCAGGTCCAGGGGGGTGCCCGGGTTGCGCACGCTCGGGGCCGGAGGAGCGGCGCGGGTGGTGGAGTCCCGGGTCGGCGATGTCGTCGAATGCCGGATCATGCGTTCGTAGTGGCGGATCTCTGGGTGGCGGGGGGCGGGGGTGACAGCGAAGATAATGCGTCCGGGCCGGAAGATCGAAAGAGGAGGGACTCCCGTTTTGGCGAGGCAGAGCCGGATTGCCAGACTGATCACCTGGGTGGCGGGTACCGCCGCGGGTGTCTTCTACCGGGTGGACCGGCACGGTCCGCAGCTGCCCGCGGGTCCGCTGCTGGTCGCCGCCAATCATCCCAACAGCCTCCTCGACCCGCTCCTCATCTTCCTCTGCAGCGACCGCATGACCCGTCCGCTGGCGCGGGCGCCGCTCTTCGACCGGGTGCTGCTGGGGCCGGTGTTGCGGGCTCTGGGCGGCATCCCGGTCTACCGCAGGCAGGACGACCCCGCGGCGATGCACCGCAACCAGGACATGTTCCGCGCGGCGGTGGAGGTGCTTCACCAGGGCGGCGCGATCCAGATCTACCCCGAGGGACGCACCCACTCCAGGGCCCACCTGGCGGAGTTCCGCACCGGGGCCGCCCGTATCGCGCTGCAGGCCGAGGCGGGGGCGGGGTGGGAGCTGGGACTCGCGATCATGCCGGTCGGGATCACGTATTCGCGCAAGGAGCGGGCCCGGACGGCGGTCGCCGTGCGCTTCGGGCGGGCCTTCGGATGCGCCGACCTGAAGCAGGCGTACCGGGAGGACCCGGTGGCGGCGGCGCGGTTGCTCACCGGGCGGATCGAGGCGGGCATACGGGCCCGGACGCTCAATTTCGTGCATCACGGGGACCGGGAGCTGGTGGAGGTGGCCGAGCAGCTCTACGCGCGGGAGTCGCGCTGGGTCCCGTGGCGGGCACGCGAGGCGCTGGGCACCCGTTTCCCGCGCCTGCAGCGCTTCGCCGCCGGGCTGGAGTGGATCCGTCGTGAAGCGCCCGGGGAGCACCGGGAGCTCAGGCGCAAGGTGGAGCGCTACGCCGCCCTGAATGCGCGGGTCGGGGCGGGGGAGGGGGGCGTGCCGCCCCGTTTCGGCCTCGTGCCGGTCGCACGGTACATCGCGGTGCGGGGTACCCTGCTGCTGCTGGGACTTCCCTTCGCCGTGGCGGGGACCCTGTTGTGGGTGCCGGTCACGCGGCTGGCCGGCCTCGCCGTCGGGCGTCTGCGGCCGCACTCGGAGATTGCGGCCACCTACAAGCTCGTGGCGCTGCTTGCCGGGGTGGTTGCGGTGTGGGTGCTGTGTGTATTCCTGGGTTATGTCGCGGGTGGGTCCTTCGCCGCCCTTGCCGCGTCGGTGGTGGCTCCACTGTGCGGATACCTGGCCATCCAGTGGGCGGAGCTGGCCAGGGAGGTGAAGGAGGATACAGTCCTGTTCCTCAAGCTGCAGGGTCGTCCCGATGTGCGAATGCGCTTCGCCCGCATGCGCCGCGAGCTGGCCCGGATGTTCCGGCAACTGGAGCGGCGCTGGGAGGAGGAGTTGCCCGCTGCGGAGAACGGTGGCAACGTTTCGGCCTCGGAGAGCGCCGAGCGGGGGTGAGCGCGACTGCGCGGCCAGCTTTGGGGGGGCGTCTTCGGCACCGGGAGGGTGCCGGCCACGGCTGACCGGAGCGGCTGGTCAGCGCAGGAGCACGGGACGGCCCGAGGAAGGCCGCACACGGGTGGGTATGGGGGCGGATCGGGACTGGTGTCCCGTCTGGTCTTCAAAACCAGTGCGCCCGGCTAAAACCCGGGTGGGTGGGTTCGATTCCCACACGTCCCCGCCATCCGTGATCGTAAGTGATGTGATAACAACGGTTTAGACATTTCGATAGCCATCATGGCCCACAGTATTGCCCACGCCACACTCACGATGGCCCGCCACGCTCCGGATTCTCGAGTTCGCCGGGGGAAGTCGGCGAGGCGGCCGCGAAAGATTCGTTCGGCCGCCGGTAGCGCGACCCAGTTCTAGCTGAACCTCGTAGTTGGGCTAGCATGAAGCACGGCACCCATGTCGCCATTATTCCCGGGACGACCCAACCCGTCCTCACTGGAGAAAGGCCCGCATGGGATCGCCGACCAACCAATCCGACCAAGCCGTCCAGGATGCCCCCCCCCCGTTCCTATTCCGCCCCGAAGTGGAAAAAGCGTGCCGACTCAGCCGAAGCGCGATTTATCGACTCATGGGTGAGGGGAAGTTTCCAAGGCCGATCCGTGTGGGGACTCGGCGGGTCGCTTGGCGGCCGGAGGATATTGCAAAATGGGTCCGAGATGGCGTCGCGTCGGTGGGCACGACAGATCCTGAAGGGCACGGGGGTTGAGACAGCGAGGCGGGCCACCAATGAGCCTCCCTGAGATCCTCCCGGAGATCGTCGTCCACGCTGCCGGCAGCGACGACGGTTTCGCGGCAGCGTGGATCCATCACCGCTTCTCGCCCCGCATGGGCGAGTACCTCCCTGCCCACTTCGGAGACGACCCGCCCGACGTGACCGACCGCGACGTCATCGTCGTTGGCCACCCGGTCGTCTACCCCCGCGAGGTGCTGATCGAGATGGAGAGGAAGGCCCACTCGCTCAAGGTGTTCGACCACCACAAGACGGCCGAAGCCACCCTCGAGGGTCTCGACTTCTGCACGTTCGAGCGTGACAAGAGCGGTGCCCGCATGGCCCTCGAGTACCTGATGGGCCCGGGTGAGGAGAACTGGCTGCTCGACTGCATCGAGGGCTGCGCCGAAGACGTGTGGGTCAATTCCCCGCCCGAGCCCGAGCTCTTTCGGTTGGGACTCGCCTCCCATCCTCGGGACTTCCAAACGTGGGACCGGATCTACAAGAGGGGTGAGGCCGCTATTCTGAGACAGCAGGATCCGGCCGCCACTCTGACACGGCAGGGGCGCCACATTCTCCGCTACCGGGACCGGCTGATCGCCAAGGCGATCGCGAACCACGTGTGGCTGAGGATCGGCGATCATGTCGTCCCGGTGGCGGCCAGCCCGATCAGGAGCCTCACGAGTGACATCGCGGGCAAGCTCACGGAGATGGACGGCGTTCCTTTCGTTGCCGTGCTCTACGTCCTGCCGTCCGGCCATGTCGTCTACCACCTGCGCTCCAGCCAGGACGGCATCAACGTGGGCGAGGTGGCGCGAGAGTTCGGTGGCGACGGCTATCGGGAGGTGGCGGGTTTCCGGGCTTGCAACATGTTCCCAGAGGTGCGCCGGGCTCAGCTCGAGGCGTGCGCCGAAGAGCTCGGCGGCAGTGTCGAGGACCTCGAGGCCCGTCTCGAGGCGGAGGAATCATAGCCCCGCGAACGATCACGAAGCAGGCGATGGCCGACGCGCTCGCCCAAGAGCTCGGATCGGACGCCGGCGACATGCGCAAGGTCATCGACGCGCTGTTCGGGGCGAACGGGCGGGGCGGGTCGCTGAGGACGCCCGGGCTCATCCACCAGTGGGTGGCCTACGGCTACGAGGTGGAGATCCCGGGGTTCGCGAGGTTCAGCAGGGGCAAGCTCAATGCGAGGAAGGTCAAGCACCCCGCGACCGGCGAGGAGTACACCTCGCAGACCAGATGGCGGGCGAGGGCGCAGGTCCTCGCACCGTTTTCGAGGTACGTCGACACCATCGTGCAGGCCCATCGCAAACCCAAGGCCGACGACGACGAATGAGTCTCAGGAGCACCCAGCCGTGGGCACCACCTCCGCCGCAAACGGAAGAAGCCTTTCGGGCGAGGCTCGCGTTGCTCGCGAGACGGTCGACCACCAGAGGCGCCGGCGATTGGCCGTCCTGGGGCGGTGGCTTCGTGACGCCGTGGCAAACGAGTCCGGTAGTCCCGCTCAGTGCCTACACGGCGCTGGACCTCACTTCTCACGAGGAGACTGAGGAATGACCACCACGGAAGAGACGAATCCGGTAGACGAACTGTTCGCCTACTGCATGGACCACATTCGGAGCAAGATGACGAAGGCGGAGTTTGACGCCGCCACCGCCGTTGTGGAGTGGGACCTGGCGATCGAGAATGGCAAGACGCCCGCGCCCGTCACCAACCCCTTGGCGGGCGCCTACATAATGCGTCGTAGCGGAATGAAGGTGAAGGACATTGCTCGGGAGTTGCGGGTATCCCCGAGCACCGTCTCCCGTTGGACCAGGTCTCTCGCGCGCCGTCGACGCAGATTGACGGAGATGGTGAAGAGGGTTGCGCGCGACATGGGGTTCGTACCCGCCGATCCCGACGACCCGGACAGCGACTGGATCCGCCCCACACACACCGACCCGGACGGAGACTGACCGATGACGACCGACACCCGACCCGAGTGCCTGGGATGCCTACGCGAGCGGCTCACAGCCGCCGGCGCGACCGGACGGCTACGACCCGGCGGAACGTCCGGCCAGTGCGGTCGGTGCGGAGCGGACACGTCGGGATGGGAGATGGCCGAATGAGCGGCGAGGAGGTGTCGGGCCTGCCCGGCACGGAGGTCATCGAGTCCGCCACTTTCGGCGAGTGCACGGCGATGTTGGGACAGGCTCGCGTGGTCGGGCTGCACGCCAGCCAGGTGCGCGACGAGGAGCTGGCCAGGAGCGCCCGGCGGATCCAGGGGCGGGCGGTTCGCCAGGCAGGGAAGCTGCTTCGGGAGGTGGACGGGCGGGGGGGACATCGCAAGGCAAAAACCGAGGGGGACCACCGTTCTTCAAGGTTGCCGTCGCGCAAGGAGTTAGCCGAATCCGTCGGCCTGTCCGAGCACCAGCAGAGGACGGCGACTCGCATAGCCCGAATCCCCAGGAAGGCGTTCGAGCAGGCGATCGAGTCGGACGACCCCCCCTCGGTAACGACGCTGGCCAGGATGGGGACGAAAAAGCGGAAGAAGAAGCGGAGGGAGCCGAAGCCAAAGCCGTCACCGCCCCTCGACCCCCTCCGGAGCTTCGATGCGGCCGAGGCCGTGAAGCCGGAGGACTACTGGCAGGGGCTCCAGGAGCGCGATGTCGCTTCCTCGGTCGAATCTGCAAAGAGGGCGGCGCTTTGGCTCTCCGAGTTCCTCGAGATTGCTGACCCTGCCAAGACGGCGACTGAGATCGAGAGCGAGCACGACTTACCGGCGGGAATCATCGGCTGGGGAGTCCGCAAAGGTGTGATCGCGAAACCCGATGTGGACGGCCGATGGGGCGCCTTGAGCATCCGGGTTGGGGGGATGGACGACCGCCCTTTCATGCTGGCTCTGGAACGGAAGCGGGTCGAGGCCAGAGGAGCCGCCGATGCCTGACCAACCCCCTCCCGACGAACGAATGAGCGATGGGGGACGCCCCACAGTCGCTTACACCGTTGTCTCCATCTCGAACCGCAACTGCGTGATTTGCCGCAACGAACTCCCCCCGATGGGCAAGCGTACCAAGCGGAAACATGGCGGCTACACCTGGGCGAACGAGGGGAAGGGATGGGTCTGGATGGCCGAGCGGATAGGAACCGACGGGCGGTTTCCGCGGGAGCCGCTCGCCTTGGTTTTCGCCGCCGGGCAGGAGGTGCGAATCTGCACGAAATGCGACCGTGAGGCGGAAGGGATCAAGCACCTGCCACCCACAGAGGTCGCCCGGATACTCCGGGGAAATGGAGACCCACCCGTGACCGGGGGCGCCCGATGACCCTACGTCCGGCCAGTCCGGAATCCGTGATGGACCGGGCGTTGCAGGCGGAGGCGGACGTTTCGCGCTTACAGGCCCGGATCGGCGAGTTGCTCAGGGAGCGCGCCCACAACCGCCTGTCGTACGTGTCCATGCGCGAAGCCCTCACGAAGAAGCGGGGTGGCGACACCACGAGCGGGATGGCCCTTGCGGAAGAGGCAGCCCAGATGATCCGCAAGCCGGCAGAGTTGAAACCCCTAGCCCAGATGCCCCCAAGCCTTGCCGTCCGGCGCCTGCGCGACATCGAACGCCAAGCCACCGCCCGGGGCGAGGCCACCGTGGACGCGATCCTCGCCGACATCGCGTCTGAGGACCCCGCAGCCGCCCGCCGGATCGTCGAGGTCATGGCCGAGCAGGAACAGGCCATGACCGGTGAGGTGGGGCCGCTCGAAGCCAAACGGGTAGAACGCTGGGGTGGCCAGGATTCCCCCGCACCGTGACCGGCTCAGCCAGCGTCTATGAGCTCCCGCCGGAAGCCTTCAAGCTCGAAGCGGGCGGCGAGTGGAAGCGGGCGGGTGGGCGGTGGCGTGGTCCCTGCCCAGCTTGCGGCGGCACGATGGAAG
>CAZTOF010000179.1:0-1793 GCA_964615515.1 uncultured Gemmatimonadaceae bacterium | reverse complement strand
GCTACACCGCTACCGTCAGCCTCGCCGTGTAGCCCGCCGCTGGATCGCCGGTCATCTCGGCCATCTGCTGCGCCACACCGTCCCGGAAGACGCTGTCCCGCGAGAGCGAAATGCGCTGCTTGGTGCGTGCGCTCGGCTCATACCCCTCCACAAAGCCCGTGAGCTTCAAGTCCTCGTGCAGCCCGCCGTAGTCGTTGTGGTCCATGGTGCTCTCCGTGCAGTAGTGAGGGGTCTTCGCCCAGGACAGGGTGCGCCGGAAACCTGTTAGGAGGGTCTGACCTGCTGCAAGCGGGGAAGCCCCGTCCCGAGACCCCGAGTCGGCAAGTCGGAGAGCAGGCCGCTCTACATTACCAGCCACCACGGAACGGCGAGGATTTCCGGGGTGAGCCAATCCATGGAGTCCCCACCATGGAGGAGCAGACCCGAACGCGCGAGGCGACCGTATTCCCTTCGGAACGTGCGCAGATTGGCCGCGTGGGCGAGCCGGGGTCGCTTCGTCGCCTTCACTGCCACAGGCAGCAGAGAGCCTCCGGTCTCTATCACGAAGTCCACTCCCTCACCGGTAGTCGCCCGCCAGTGCAGGACCTCGGCCGGAGAAGAACGTGAATCCCGCCACACCAGGAGGTCCTGCAACACCAGATTCTCAAGGTGAGCGCCACGCGGCTCGACCTCCTGCGACAGGTGCATCGCGAGGCCGGTATCGCCCCAGTAAAGCTTCGGCGACTTGATCAGCCGCCTGGTCCGGTTCACCGCGTAGGCAGGAACCCGCAGAAGCAGGTACGATGTTTCGAGCAGGTTGAGGTATCGGTGAACCGTCGGCTGACTAAGCCCAATGTCTCGTCCCAGCTCGCTCTGGTTCACGGTCGAGCCAATGCGCAAGCACGCGGCGCGCATAAGCCGCCGGAAGTCGGGAAGCGAGTGGATCGCGGAAAGCGTCTGGAGATCTCGCTCGAGGTACGTGCGCACGTAGCCGTCAAACCAGATCGCCCGCTCCTCGGCCTTGCCCAGGTGAACGGCCGGGAACGGGAATCCTCCGCGCCGCGCCAACGGCCTCCAGTCCTCCCGCCCGCCGCCGTCTTCCGTCAGGACCTCCAGCCAATCCCGGTCGGGAGCCTCGACCAGCTTTTCCCAAGTGCCGCACTGGCCGAGCCCCAGCTGCTCCCGCCGGGTCATCGGCCATAGGGTCAGGTAGCTGGCCCGCCCGGCGAGCGACTCCGAGACCCGGCGCATCAGAAGCAGATTCGCAGACCCGGTGAGCAGAAAGCGGCCGGGTTGGCGGCCCCGGTCGATCTCCCGCTTTACGGCGCTGAGGAGATCGGGCTCGCGCTGCACCTCATCGAAAGTCACCGGATGCGAGTTGCGGACCAGAGCGTCCGGGTCGCGCCGGGCGAGGTCCAGCACGTCGAAGTCGTCCAGCGACAGGTACCGTCGGCCAGGACGCGCTGTTGGCCCGCCTGTATGCGTCGATCCCGCCTGCCCGGGTGCGTGCGCGGTCCTCTGCCGCCCGATGGCACGCGCGAGCGTGCTCTTTCCGGTTTGACGCGCTCCAGCGACGACCACGGCGGGCATCACTTGCAACGCATTTTCCAAACTCGAAGAAACCGACCGGGGCAGAACAAGATCATTCATAACGTGAATGATAATCATTCAGATCATGAATAGATAGGGTTTCAGCTGAAACGTCTTCGCGGTTTCTCCTATCGCTCGGCCCCGACGGTTTGGAGACGCCCTCAGCTTCCCCCGTCCAGCAGTTCGAAGATCCGCTGCACCGTCACCGGCGGCACCCCCGCCCC
>CAZTOF010000178.1:0-7422 GCA_964615515.1 uncultured Gemmatimonadaceae bacterium | reverse complement strand
GAATTGATCTCGGTCCGTCGTTCCGCACGCTACGGAAGATATGGGCCCGGCCCGGTGAAGCGCTTGCCGAGGTCTCCTTCCCGTCAGCTTCCGGCAAAAACGGGCTGGACGTGCATCCACTCATGCTGGACGGCTGCTTTCAAGTCGTGGGTGTCGCGCGTCTGGCCGGAGGCAAGGACCCGGCAACGTATCTGCCGTTCGGCTGGGAGCGCTTTTGGCTGACCGGCCCGCTGCCGGACCGGGTGGTCTGTCACGTGCGCATGAGTGACGCCTCCCCTGCGGCTGAAGCAGCAACCGGCGAGCCGGCGGAAGTCCTGACCGGGGAGCTGCGCATCTACGATCCGAACGGGGCGCCCCTCGGCGGGTTGAGCGGGTACACGGTGAAGCGAGCGACCAGGGCGGCGCTACTCTCGGCGGTCGAAGGGGTGAAGGAGTTGCTGTACGAGGTAGTGTGGCGCGAACACGCCCTGCCTGCAGGCATCACACCCGCGGATTTCTTCCCGAGTCCCACCACGGTTGCCGCGGGCTCGGATTTGTTGTCGGAATACCTGTCCGCCGAACGTGTCGCCCCCAAAGACAGGAATGCCCTTCTGGCGGACCTGGAGCGATGGTCACGATCCCGCGCGCTCGCGACCCTCGAAGAGTTGGGGTGGCAACGGAGGGCGGGAGAGACCGTGGACCCCGAGGGTTTGAGGCAAGCATTGAACGTCATCCCTGATCACCGGCGCCTGTTCCGCCGCATGCTGGAAATGCTTGCCAAGTCGGGCGTGCTGGAGGCGGACGGCGACGGCTTCGTTGTGATCGTGGGACGCGACGATCCGCTGCCGCAGGGCATGCCGGAGGATCTTGAGGCGTTCGCCACGACGATGGCGGAGCACTACCCCCACGGCGTGACCGAAGTCGGGCTGTTTCGGCGGTGCGGCAGCGCTCTTGCCGAAGTGCTGCTCGGGCGCATGGATCCGCTGACGCTCCTGTTCAGCAGTGGAGACCCGACCCCGGCCGATCTGTATCTGAAAGCGCCGGTGGCCCGTGCGGCCAACAAGATGCTGCGCGACGCGGTCCGGGCGCTGGTGGCCCGATTGCCGGACAACCGCAGGCTGCGAGTGGCGGAGGTCGGCGCGGGCACGGGGTCGGCGACCACCTACATCCTGCCGGAACTCCCGGAAGGCCGGTTCGACTACACGTACACGGACATCTCCGCGGGCTTTTTCGCGGAAGCGGAGGGGCGCTTCGGCGACGGCGGCGGATGCATCGAGTACCGCACCCTGGACGTCGAAAAGGACCCGGTCGCTCAAGGGTTTGCACCCCACAGTTATGACCTGATCATCGCATCCAACGTGCTGCACGCCACGCGGTACTTGCAGGAGACACTGGGACATTGCCGTGAGCTGCTCGCGCCGTCCGGACAGTTGATCGCGCTCGAGAACCTCAGTGGACTGGGTTGGATGGATCTGACGTTCGGCCAACTGGACGGCTGGTGGCGGTTCGCCGACGACTACCGGCCCCATCATGCCCTGGCGAGCCCGGCGGTATGGCGGCAAGCTCTCGGCGACTCGGGTTTCACGGGAGCGGAAGTCCTGGGAGTGGACGAGTCGGCCGGGGCGCCGGACAAGGGCGGCATCGTGGCGCAGGGTCCGGCGGGAGTGGAAGAGCCTCGCGGCGTGTGGGTTCTGGCAGGGGACCGCGGTGGTCTGGCCGCGAAACTGGCAGCCGGCCTTGCAGCCCGTAACCAGACGGTCGTCCTGGCAAGCAGCGACGCGCCGGGAAACGAGAGGCCGGCAACAGCGGACCCCGGTGTTGTCGAGAAAGCCGTGGAGATGGAGCAGCGGAAGTCCTGGCGATCCCTGATGGAGAGCCTGCCCAAAGATGAGCCGCTTAGCGGCGTGGTGCACCTCGCAGCCCTTGACGGTCACGGGGCGCAGGCCACGACCGGGGAAATCGCGGAAGACGTGAGACATGCCGGAGCGAGCGCGCTGGCGCTCACCCAGGGCATGTCCGACGCCGACCGGACACCCGCGAAGGGTGTCTGGTTCGTGACCCGTGGGGCGCAGGTCCTGGAGCGGGAACGTGGCGGGGAACTGGCCGGCGCCACGCTGTGGGGATTCGGGAAAGCGGTCACGCTCGAGGCGCCGCACTTGCAGCCGAGAATGCTGGATCTGGACCCGGCTGAGATGGCGCCTCTCCCCGACCTCGTGAATGAGTTGCTGTATCCGGACCCTGAAAATCACATCGCGTACCGCTTCGAGCGCCGTCAGGTCGCACGGTTGGTTCGTGTCGGCGCCGGGCCGGAACGCCTCTCCTTACCGGAAGAGGCCGACTGGGCGCTGGCGCCCGACCCGGGCGGCGTGTTCGAGAAACCGTACGTCCAGCCGCTCCCGGCGCCTCCCCTGAAGCCGCGGGAAGTGCGCGTCGGCGTGGAAGCCTCCGGCCTCAACTTCTGGGACGTGTTCCGCTCCCTTGGTTTTATCCCGGAGGGGAATCTGGGCAGGGAGATGTGCGGCCACGTCCTCGAGGTAGGTTCCGACGTGTCAACCGTTTCGGTCGGCGACCACGTGGTCGGATTGGGATTCGGCGCGTTCGCGGCGCAAATGGTCACGCACGAGGAACTCGTGGCGCCCGCACCCTCGGGAACCTCGGTGACGGCGCTTGCCACCGTGCCGAGCGCGTTCGTGTCAGCCGCGCTGTCCTACGAGTTTTCCGGGCTCAAGGTCGGCGACCGGGTGCTGATTCACGCCGGTGCGGGGGGAGTCGGAATCGCGGCGATCCAAATGGCCCAAGCCGCGGGAGCGGAAGTCTTCGCCACCGCAAGTGCGCCGAAGCAGGCGTATCTCCGGTCGCTGGGCGTGGAGCAGATCTTTGACAGCCGCACGACCGCGTTCGGCAAGGAAATCCTCGAAGTCACGGACGGCACCGGGGTGGACGTGGTGTTGAACAGCCTGACCGGAGAAGGCTTCATCGACGCCAGTCTGTCCTGCCTGAAACACGGCGGCCGGTTCGTGGAACTGGCCAGGCGGGATATCCTGAGCGAGGACGAGATGGCGGCCGCGCGTCCCGACGTGGCCTACGCCATCCTGGAACTGGACGTCCTGAAAAAAACCGAACCGGCGTGGGTCGGCAGGGTTTTGCGGGACGTGATGGCGCGCGTGTCCGCGGGAGAACTGACACCGATCGTCCACAGCCGGTGGCCGCTCGCCGAAGCCGGGGCCGCACTGAGGTTCATGCGATCGGCCCGGCACCTGGGGAAAATCGTCGTGACGGCCCCGCCGCTGCTGAACGGCCGGTTGCGGCAGGACCGGACGTATCTCGTGACCGGCGGCCTGGGCGGGATCGGGTGCGCGGTAGCCGAGTGGCTCGCGGACAAGGGAGCGGGGACGATTGTACTGAACGGGCGCCGGGACCCGGACGCGGCGGCCGAAAAAACCATCACCGCGCTCCGGGAACGCGGGGTGACGGTCCAAGTGGAATTGGCGGACGTATCGGACGCACCGGCGATGGACCGGATGCTGGCGCGGATGGACCGGGAACTACCGCCATTGGGCGGCGTGATCCACAGCGTGGGAGTGCTGTCGGACGCCGCGCTGACCAACCAGAACTGGGAGAGTTTTGAAACGGTGCTCTGGCCGAAGATCCTGGGTGGCTGGCACCTGCACCGCGCGACCGTGGACCGTGACATGGATTTCTTCATTCTCTTCTCGAGCCGGGTCGGCGTGATGGGCAATCCCGGCCAGGCGAACCACGCAGCGGCCAACGCCTTCCTGGACCAACTCGCCGGTCACCGCCGGGCGCTGGGACTCCCGGCACAGGCCATTGCCTGGGGGGCCTGGTCCGAAATCGGCGAAGCCGCGGAGCAGAAGGAGCGGATTGAACGGCGACGGGCGGCGCTCGGGGGTCGCTGGTTTACCCCGCAACAGGGTCTCAAGGCACTCGAAAATCTGGTGCGACAGGACGCGACGACTTCCGTGGTGATGTCGATGGACTGGTCGGTGTTTGCAGAAGCTGTCGCGGACCGCCCGCCCCTGCTGGAGGACCTGCTGGCCGCAACCGCCGAGGGCAAGACCGATGCCGCGGCCGCCTCGGGCGACCTGCTTTCCCGGCTGCGGCAAACGCCTGCAGGGACGCATGAGGAACTGCTGGTGTCCTTCCTGCAGCGGGAGGTACAGGCGGTGCTGAGGCTGCCGTCAACCCCCGCGCCCACCGTGGGGTTCTTCGACCTGGGCATGGACTCGCTGATGGCGGTGGAACTGCGGAACCGGCTGAACCGGGCGTTCTCCGATGAGTACACGGCGCCCAATACGGTCGTGTTCGACTACCCGGACATCGCCGCACTCGCCCGTCATCTGGTCGAGGCACTTGGTGAGATCGGCGGCACGCCCGCGCCTCAGGCACAACCGGAGCTACCTCCGGCAGTGCGGCCCGAGGATGACGGAATTGCGATCGTCGGCATGGCGTGCCGCTTCCCCGGCGCTCCGGATCTTTCCGCCTTTTGGCGTCTGCTCGAAGCGGGTGTGAACGCGGTGACCGACAGGCGCCCGGATACCGATTCCCCGGGCGATCTCGCCGGCAGCCTTCCAACCGGGTACGCCTCCTACGGACGAGGCGGGTTTGTGGAAGAGATCGACAAATTTGACGCAGGCTTCTTCCGGATGTCGCCGATCGAGGCGCGTAATCTGGATCCCCGGCATCGCATGCTGCTGGAGACGAGTTGGCAGGCGATCGAGGATGCCGGGATGGATCCTGACCGGTTGAGGGGCAGCCGCACCGGGGTCTACGCCGGGATCGGCACCAGTGAGTACCGGGACCTGATGACCACCACCGACTACGACATCAGTTATCTGGGCACCGCCGCGAGCATGGCGGTGGGGAGGATTGCCTTCCACCTGGGTTTGGAGGGACCGACAATCCCGGTGGAACTCAACTGTGCGTCGTCACTGGTCGCCCTGCATCACGCGGTCGCGGGTTTGCAACGAGGCGAAGTGAATATGGCCCTGGTTGGAGGCGCGAGCGCAATCCTGTCGCCCGGGATTATCAGAGAGATGGCGGATTTGGGGATGTTGTCGCGGACGGGTGCATGCAGGACCTTCGATGCCTCTGCGGACGGCTTCGCGCGGGGCGAGGGCTGCGGCATGGTCGTCCTGAAGCGGCTCGGCGAGGCAAAAGCCGACGGCGACCGAATTTGGGGGGTGATTCGCGGCTCGGCGGTCAACCAGAACGGAGCCAGCGCGGGGCCGACGGTGCCCAATGGTCCGGCACAGGAACGGGTGATCGAGGAGGCGCTGTCCCGGGCAGGTGTGGCGCCGGCGGACGTGGACTATCTGGAAGCCCACGGATCCGGATCGGAGTTGGGTGACACGATCGAGGCGCAGTCAGCAGCAGCGATCTACGGCAAGGGACGCGAAGCGGACCACCCGCTCTTGATCGGCTCGGTGAAGACCAACATCGGCCACCTAGAGCCGGCTGCCGGGGTTGCCGGCCTGATCAAAGTCATCCTGGCGATGAACCGGGGCGTGATTCCCAGGCACCTGCACTTCCGTGATCCCAACCCCAACCTGGAGTGGGACCGGTTACCCGTGCGCGTCACTTCCGAAGCGACGGACTGGCCCGTACACCCCGATCGGCCGCCCTTCGCGGCGGTCAGCGCGTTCGGCATCTCCGGGACGAATGCGCACGTGGTCGTGGAAGGAAACGGGGCAGACGACGGTGCGGGTTCACGGCATCAGCCCGCCGGTGGGGCGCAGCCCGTGGCCGTTGGCCTGCCGGAGCCGGTGGCGGACTTGCCGGTGGCCAAGGAAGGGCTCGCCGCGCGCAAGACGCGGTTCCTGCCACTGTCCGGGAAGTCCGACGGCGCACTTCGGGAACTGGCGGGCCGGTACCTTTCGTGGCTTGACGAACACACGTTTTCTTCGGAAGACGACGCCGATCCCCTGCTTGCGGACATGGCGTGGACCGCCAGCGTCGGTCGTAGTCATTTCGATCACCGTGCGGGCGTGATCTTCCGCAACGCTGGGTCCCTGCGGAACGGGTTGAGGGAACTGGCAGAGGCGGATGAAGGACCGCAGCCACGGGCAGCAACCAAAGTCGCGTTCGCCTATACGGGGGAAGCCGGCCATTGGATGGGAATGGGTGAGGCGCTGTACGCGAGCGAGCCGGTGGTGCGCGCGGTGCTGGATCGCTGCGATGCGGTCCTGCGAGAAGCACAGGGCGCCTCGTTGGTGGACGTGATGTCCGGGCAAGCGCCCGAGGGACTGCACGACGCGGCATGGGTTCAACCGGCGATCTACGCGCTGGAATGTGCGCTCACGGCGCTGTGGGCGAGCGTCGGGATTCGGCCGAGCGTGGTGGTGGGACACGGCCTTGGAAAGTTGGCCGCGGCCCAGGCGGCCGGAGTGTTCGGCCTGGATGACGGGTTGCGGTTTGCCGCGGCACGAGGTGCGCTGGTCGGGGAGTTACCGGAAGTGGGGGCGCAGACAGCGGCCCTCGACGATCTGCAAGGGGTGCTGGAAGGCATCGCGATTGCGCCGCCGTCACTCACACAGGTGAGTAGCGTGACCGGCCGGGCGGTCGAGCCGGATGAGATGCTAGATGAGGCGTACTGGTACCGCCAGGCGAGCGAGCCGGGAGACTTCAACCGTTGCACGGAGACATTGGCGGACCTGGGAGTGGAAACCATGGTAGAGATTGGTCCGGACACGACGCCGGCTTGGGCTGCCAGCAATGTCGAGGCGCCGGTCGTGCTGTCGAGCCTCCCGGGTTTGTCCGACGGCGCGTTCGTGGAGGCGGTTGCGAAGGCGTACGCGGCGGGACTCCCGGTCTCCTTTGCCGGGCTGTTCACGGGTGAAACCCGGCGCCGTATCTCGCTCCCCACCTACCCGTTTCAACGCCGCCGTCACTGGATCCAAGCACCAAAGCATTAAGCCTCACCGTCGCCTCCGGATCTTCTGTGCCCAGTTCCCCTCTTTTGTGTTTTAGGGATAGGCCTGCGTGCCGTTCCCAGGGAAGGTAGAGGCTTTACTTTGCACCACATATAAGATATAAAATCAGTAAATTTATAATTTTTTCATAACCTGACTTATACCTTTCCCAAGCAGGAGAGAATTGAAGATGAAAACAACGAAATCGATAAGTCTTATTGTCGGCCTGATCGTGCTGGCCGGCGTGTTTTCCGATGCTCGCGTTGCCTTGGCGCAGACGGATCAGCCACCTGACTGGGCGGAACGTTGTGGTGCGCCCCCGGCCGGCGTTGATATAAATGCGCTCTCACCCAGCCCAACGGCGCAACAAGCGGCAGCCGACTCTAACCTCCTGGACGACTTTGCGCTGGCCGTGAGAGATCAATTCAGGGTGGCGACCCAGGTAATAACGAAACTGGAACAAGCGGCATACCTCGCATGTATCGTTAGGGAAGAGGGGAGTCCCTACCGTTCC
>CAZTOF010000177.1:0-9909 GCA_964615515.1 uncultured Gemmatimonadaceae bacterium | reverse complement strand
CCCCCCGCCCGAGACGCCTCCGCCCGCTCGAGAGACCGACCCGGAAACGAAGGCGGTGGACAGCGCAGCCGTGGAAACCCCGGTTTCCGCTGCCCCGACGGCACCCGGCTATCCCGCCGCGATCCTGATCGGAGCCCGGGTCGCGACCGTGCGTACGGAACCGGCCGGGATCGTGGTGGAGACCGGCGATTCCCTGGCCCTGGGCGAAGACGTGGAAATGGTCGCCTACGACGCCGACGGAATCGCGGTGGAGGGCATTCGGATTCTGCCCAGCCTCGACTCGCGCTTTGCAGCGCTGCAGGGAGGCTACATCAAGGGAATCGCCGAAGGGAAGGCCGAACTTCGCATGGCCATCCGGACGCCGCCCTCCAGCGGCACCGGCCCGCCCGAGATCCGGACCTTCAATGCGCCGCTCGAGGTGGTCGGACCACCGGTGGCGGTCGTCGAGATCGTCGATCCGGGTGTGCGCGTCCTGGCGGGGGCGCTGCTCCGGCTCAAGGCGCGGGCGCTCACCGCCGAGGGCGGGGTACGGCAGTCGGTCGACGTGACCTGGAAGAGCGACCGGCGGCGTCTGGCCACGGTCGACGAACGGGGTTTCCTGCGGGCGCTGCTGCCGGGCGCCGTGACCGTCACCGCCACCGCCGACGGGATCGAGGGCGCCTGGTCCTTCGAGGTGGAGGAGAACCCGGTGGCCGCGGTCGAGGTGTCGGGACCGTCGCGGGGCAGGACGGGAGACGTCCTGCGGTATTCGGTGGTCGCGCGCGATGAGGCGGGGGGAGTGGTGGAGGGGGTGCCGGTCGACTTCACGGCTGCGTCCATGGCGACCCGCGCGGACATGGGCGCGTCGGTCTTTCCGGATGGCGCCTTCGTGGCCGAGCGGCCGGGTCTGTACCGGGTGACGGCGGATGCGGCCGGCCGGACCGGGCGGGCGCTGGTCGAGATCGTCGAGCGGGGGGTGGAACACGAGGTCGTCGTCGCCGGACGGGGCCTGGTGGCCGACCGTCCCACCTCCGACCTGTGGGCCTTCACGGGGGTCGACGGGCGCGACTACGTCTACACGGGGACGCACGCCGGGGGGCAGCGCATGCTCGCCTGGGACGTGAGCAGCCCGGCCAACCCGGTCCTCACCGACTTCGTGGAGGTCGATGCGCGGGTGGTCAACGACGTCAAGGTGAACGACGACGCGACCGTGGCGGTGATCACGCGGGAGGGGGCGTCCGACCGCAAGAACGGGATCGTCGTTCTGGACCTGGCCGATCCGGCCCATCCCGTCGTCGCCGACAGCTACACGAAGGACCTGACCGGCGGGGTGCACAACGTCTTCTTCGCGGGTGACATCCTCTACGCCATTCACAACGGCACCTTCGACGTCCACATCCTCGACATCTCCGACCCGGGCGACGTGGAGGAGGTGGGCCGCTGGGGGATCGACAGGCCGGGCAAGTACCTGCACGACATCTGGGTGGTGGACGGGCTGGCCTACGTCTCCTACTGGCACGACGGCGTCCACATCCTCGACGTGGGCGACGGCCGCTGGGGGGGCACCCCCACCGAGCCGGTGGAGGTGAGCAGCTTCGCGTACGAAGAGGGCAACACCCACGTCGCCTTCCCCTACACCAACGCCGACGGGCGCCGCTACCTCTTCGTGGGCGACGAGATCTTCGGCTGCGACGACTGCACCTCGCGCAACGGCCATCCGGGGGACGGGTCGCGCGGCTTCGTACACGTGCTCGACATGGAGGATCCCGAGAACCCGCGCGAGGTGGCGCGCTACGAGGTCCCCGAGGCCGGGGCGCACAACCTCTGGGTCGAGGACGACAGGATGTACGTGGCCTACTACCAGGCCGGGCTGCGGGTGGTGGACGTGTCGGGGGAACTCCGGGGCGACCTGTACCGGCAGGGGCGCGAGATCGCCTGGTTCCCCACCGGAACGCCCGACGGGCACGTGGCCAACTCGCCGATGGCGTGGGGGCCGCAGCCGTTCAAGGGTCACGTCTTCGTCTCGGACCTGAACTCCGGGCTGTGGGTGGTGCGGCTGGTGCCGAAGAAGAAGGCGCCCGTGTCGTGAGGCGGCGCCCGGTGCGGCCGTCGGCCGGCAGTCCGCGCCTCACCGCTCTCGGTGCTCGTGCGGGCCATCCGAGGGCTGCCAGGGCGTGGGGCGGCGTCCTGTTGGGAGTGGCGCTCGCGTTGCTGCTTCCCGACCCGTCGGTGCGGGCCCAGTCCCCCGTCTACCGGGTCTACGTCGCGAACGAGTCCTCGGACCTGATCAGCCGGGTGGCATTCACGCCGGGGGAGGGCGCGGTCGTCGAGAAGGAGATCGCCGTCGGCGTCATGCCCGGCGACAACGACGGCGCTCACGGGCTGAGCGTCTCTCCGGACGGCCGCTACTGGTACGTGACCATCGCCCACGGCACCCCCTACGGCTACGTCTGGAAGTTCCATGCCGGCCCCGACACCCTGGTCGCGCGCACCCGGCTGGGCCTCTTCCCCGCCACCATGGGGATCACGCCGGACGGGCAGTTCATGCTGACGGCCAACTTCAACCTGCACGGCGACATGGTTCCTTCGGACATCTCGGCGGTGTACACGCCGGAGATGGTCGAGGTCACGAAGGTCGAGACCTGCCTGATGCCCCACGGGAGCCGGGTGCGGCCGGATGGGACCCGGCACTACTCGGCGTGCATGCACTCCGAGCAGCTGGTCGAGATCGACCTCGCCACCTTCGAGGTGAGCGCCCGTTTCGACGTGACGCCCGGCCGGGAGGGCGTGCTGTCGCCGCGCCGAGGGGATCGCGCTGAAGGGCACATGGACATGACCCGGTCGGAGCCTCCGCGGTTGAGGTTGCGTGACGCCCGCAATCCCTCCGGGGGCGGCCACGCTCACGGAGGCATGTCCGAGCGGGTGTGCAGCCCGACCTGGGTCGAACCGGGGCTGGGGGCGCGCGCCAACCGCGTCGTGTACGTGGCGTGCAACAGGAACCGGGAGGTGCTCGAGGTCGACACGGAACGCTGGGAGGTCTCGCGCCGGTTTCCCACCGGATCGGCGCCGTACAACCTGGAGGCGACCCTGGACGGCGAGCGGCTGATCGCGACGCTGAAGGGCGAGCAGGCGGTTGCCGTCTTCGACCTCGACACCGGGGTGGAGATGGGGCGCGTGGCGAGCTCGCGGCCGGTCACGCACGGCGTGGTGGCCAGCCCGGACGGACGGTTCGCCTTCGTGTCGAACGAGTCCGTGGGCTCCGTGCGCGGCACCCTGGACGTGATCGACCTGCGGTCGCTCGCGGTCGTCGCGACCGTCGAGCTGGAGCACCAGTCGGGGGGCATCGACTTCTGGCCGGTTCCACCTTCGGGCGGTGTTCGTTGAGGGTTCGCGGCGACAGGCTGAAGCGGGCCAGGCGGCGGATGGTGCGCCGCCATATCGCTGCACGCGGGATCTCGGATCCACGGGTTCTGGACGCGATGGCCAGCGTGCCGCGCGAGCGGTTCGTCGAGGCCTCCCTGTCGAATCGGGCGTACGCCGACGGCCCGCTCCCCATCGGGCACGGCCAGACCATTTCGCAACCGTACGTGGTCGCCTGGATGGCTGAAGCGGCGCAGCTGGGTGCCGATGACCGGGTCCTGGAGGTCGGGACCGGCTCGGGTTATGCGGCGGCGGTGCTCAGCCGGATCGCGGGTACGGTCTACACCGTCGAGCGGCACGAGGTGCTGGCGGAGGTTGCTCTGGAACGGCTGCGGCTGCTCGGCTACGGGAACGTGCGAGTGCGGCACGGAGACGGGAGCGTGGGATGGGACGAGCACGCGCCCTACGACGCGATCCTGGTGGCCGCCGCGGGTCCCCGCGTGCCGGGTGCGCTTCGGGACCAGCTCCGACCGGGTGGCCGCCTGGTCATGCCGGTGGGATCGCATTGGGGAGGGCAGCGGCTGACCCTGGAGCGGCGGGGGAGGTCGGGCAACTTCAAGCGGAAGGAACTCGGTGCCGTTCGCTTCGTGCCGTTGGTGGGGATCTGAACCTGGGCTGGAATGCGGTTCGCCCGGCGGCTCGCAATGTTATGTAAACAGGATCAGGCGCTGGCCGCCAGGCCGGCCCCCGTGCAGGGGATGCTGATGATCATCTCGGTGTACCGGCCCGGTTCGGAAGCGGGTGCCAGGGTACCCCCATGCTGCCGGACGATGTCATGCGAGATGCTCAGCCCGAGCCCGGTTCCCTTGTCCGTGTCCTTGGTCGTGAAGAACGGGTTGAAGATCTTGTCCATGGCGTCGGCGGGAATACCGGTCCCGTTGTCCCGAATCCGGATCTCGACGGCATCGTTCGTACGCCTGGCGGCCAGCCACAGGGTGGGCCTGTAGGTCGGGTCGCTGCGATCCGCGAGCTGCCGGGCCTTCTCGGCGGTCGCGTGGCAGGCGTTGCCGACGATGTTGATGAACACGCGCGCCATGTCTTCGGGAACGATCCGGACGACGCCCACATCGGGCCCGAATTCCGTTCTGATGTCCAGCTCGAAGTCCCGGTCGTGCGCCCGTGCGCTCTGGTAGGCCAGCTGCGTCTGTTTGCCGAGCAGTTCCGCAATGTCCACGTGCCGCATCCGCCCGCCCCCGCGCCCGATCTTGATCATGTCGTCGACAATGCGGTCCACCCGTTCTCCGTTGGTGCGGATGCGATCCATGTTGTCGGCAAGGTGCCGTGAGATCTCCGCGATGAGCTCGCGCTCCTCCGCGTCCAGGCCGTCCCCGGCCTTGTCCAGCGCCTCGGTCAGCTCCTCGATCAGGTCCTCGGACGCGACGGCGAAGTTCTTCATGAAGTTCAGCGGATTCCGGATCTCGTGGGCGACACCCGCGGTGAGTTCCCCGAGCTCGACCAGCTTCTGCCGTACGATGATCTGCTCCTGCGACCGGCGGAGCTCGCCGAGCACCTCTTCGAGTTCCTCGTTCTTCTTCTGCAACCCTTCGGAGAGCTTCTTCACCAGGTCCAGCTGGATGGCCTTGATGGAGCTCTGCCTCAACTTCTCGAGCGCGATCGCAACTTCGGTGATCTCGTCCCGGCCCGTCGCCTCGACCGTGTAGTCGAGGTCGCCGGCACCCATGCGCCGGATCCAGATCTCCATGGCCACGGTCTTCATCCCGATGTGGATGAGCCGAACGGTGACGAAGGTGGTGAGCACCGCAGCCAGGATTCCCAGGGCGAGCCACCGGGTGCGCGCCTCCGCGACCGCTTCCATGGCCGCACCGCCGGGCGGTTCGGCGGGGGTGGCCGCGGGTGCAGGCTGGTCGCCGTCTTCCAGCAGAGCATCGCGGATACCATGGGTGGAGAAGTGGCCGACCACCGGAATCAGCACGGTCACGACGATGAGGGCCAGCATGGCCGCATTGATCTGTGTCGATTTTCGGCGCGGGCTGAGCGGATGCAGCGGAACCCGCCCGCGTTCGATTTCGGGCACTGTATGGCCTCGTTTCTTCCGGAATCCTCGCACGGGGTCGCGGGCCGCGCGGACCCCGTCGGCTGGCCGCGGGAACCTCTCGGGCCGGAAGATGGGGGGCGGCGGACGGCAACGCAATTGGTGCACGCAGTCGGTCTCTTGGTCCCGCGCCTCGCAGTCCGTGGATAAAGTCCCGCGAGCACCGAGAGCGGTGAGGCGCCGGGCTGGCAAGGCGCCCTCGGTTCGCACGCGGATCTATCCACGGGTTCCTATATCATGGCCCGCAGCACCCAGATCACCAGCTGGAAGACCAGGAGAATCATCGGCAGGACCAGGGTGAGCCCCACCGAGAAGGTCAGCCCGGCGCGGAACAGGAGCGGGCCGAGCGGCAGAACCTCGCGTCCCCACAGCTTGTGGACCAGCGACTCCGCGATGGGTCCCAGGGTGTAGCACACGTTTGCCGCCAACAGTACCACGGCGATGGGACCCACGGCCGACAACGGGGAAATGGACTCGCCGTGGAGAAGGGCCAGCAGCCAGAGGCCGGAGAGCGAGACCGCGCCTCCCGCCGCGATGATCGCGTTGTATGCGAGCCGCCGCTTCTCCCACCACCCGAAGATGCCGCCGATGGTGCGCCCGGCGGGTCTGGGGTACAGGAAATCGACGAGTGGCGAGCCGGACCGGCCCGCTTTGTCATCGACCTTGAAGACAGAAGAATCCGAACCGGCCATATTCCGGCTCCTTGCTGAAGGGGATCGGGAGACCGTGGACGCATCGCCGGTCGAATGCCGCCGCGTCCTGTCCACGGGCTCCCGGGTTGCGTGGGGTGCCACGGGTGTTGGGAGAAGCCCCGGATCTGAAGATACCGGTGCCGAACTCCCGCCGCCGCCTGTGAGACGTGCGCGGGCCGGGTCCGGTTGTCCCGCCCGCCGAGCCGGTCCTGCCTCCGCGTCGAGGAGGCGTGCGCCGCGAGCAGCAGCCGACGCTCCGACTCGCCGCGGCGCGGCCCGGGCCGTAGGTTGCCCGTCGTACACGGATTCAGGCTTCCCGCAACCCGGAGGTACACATGTCGACCCCAAAGGGGATCGAGTTCGAACCCGGCCTGTTCCCGGGCCATCCGAGGGGACTTCCCACGCTCTTCTTCACCGAGATGTGGGAACGCTTCTCCTACTACGGGATGCGCGCACTCCTCACGCTGTACCTGACCGGCGCGACGATCGGCACGAACCCGGGACTCGGATTCGATGTCGTGACCGCGGGTGCGATCTACGGCCTGTACACGAGCCTGGTCTACCTTCTCGCGCTTCCGGGCGGCTGGGTCGCCGACCAGTTGTGGGGGCAGCGCAAGGCGGTCTTCGTCGGAGGCTGCATCATCGCGGCGGGCCACTTCAGCATGGCCGTCCCGACGCAGTTCTCCTTCTTCCTCGGCCTGATCCTGATCTCCGTCGGCACGGGGCTGCTCAAGCCGAACGTGAGCGCCGTGGTCGCCGACCTCTACCCGGAAGGAGGAGCGCGGCGCGACGCCGGGTTCTCGATCTTCTACATGGGGATCAACGTCGGGGCCATGCTCGGGCCGTTCCTCTGCGGCCTGCTGGGCGAAGGCTACAACTGGCACCTGGGGTTCTCCCTGGCGGGGATCGGGATGGTCGCCGGCCTGATCCAGTTCCGGTACGGCTACCGCAATCTGGGAAATGCGGGGATCCTGCGGACCGACAGGCCGCCCGAGGCGGTGGCCCGCACCGGCCGGACGTTCTTCGGCACCTGCACCGCCGTCGCCGTGGGTCTGGTCGCGTTCGGGATGCTGGTTTCCAACGGCACGATCCCGCTGGGCCTGGCCGATATCGCCGACTACATGACCTACGGGATTCTGGGCATCATGGGGGTCTATTTCCTGTACGTCCTGTTCTGGGGCGGCCACGACTCCGACGAGCGCAAGAAGGTCGTGGTGATCTTCTGGCTCTTCCTGCTGGCGGCGCTCTTCTGGTCCGGCTTCGAACAGGCCGGGACTTCGCTCAGCCTCTTCGCCCGCGACTTCACCGACCGTATGATCGGATCCTGGGAGTTCCCCGCCAGCTGGTTCGCATGGGTGAACGCCCTCTTCATCATCATCCTCGCGCCCGTCTTCGCGTGGCTGTGGGTGTGGCTGGCCAACCGGCAGGCCAACCCGTCCGTGCCGATGAAGTTCGCCCTGGGACTCCTGGGTCTCGCGGCCGGGTTCTTCGTGATCGCCTGGGGCGCCGCCAACGCGACGCCGGACTCGCCGGTGTCGGCCTCCTGGCTCGTGGTCATGTACTTCCTGCACACCGTGGGCGAGCTGGCGCTTTCTCCGGTCGGGCTGTCGGCGATGACGAAGCTGGCTCCGCGCAGCCGGGTCGGCCAGATGATGGGCGTCTGGTTCGTCGCGGCGGCGCTGGGGAATCTCATCGCCGGACGGGTGGCCGGGCGGCTCGAGGGTCTTGAACCGTCACCGCTCTTCATGCAGGTGGCCTTGATCATCGGTGGGGGCGGACTGGTCGCGGCCATCGTGAGTCCCTTCATGAAGCGCCTGACGGGAGACGTGAAATAGGTGATCGGACACTTGAACCCGGGTGGCTCCGTCGAGGGTCGGCCCCGATCAACGCCGATCTTGTCCGCACCACGGAATCCGATACCTTCTAACGACCACCCACATGTCGGCGTAGCGGGTTCACGCATTCCCGGATCAGGACGGTGACCTTCGTCCATGTCGCTATGGAACAAGATCTTCGGCGGGCCCGTGAGGGCCGAGCGGATCGACTACTACGAAGAGGGGCTCCTGCTCGCCCAGGAGGGCAAGCACCACGAGGCACTCACGTCGCTGCGCCTGGCGCTGAAGGAGTCTCCGGGAGATCCGATCGTGCTGCAGCAGATCGCCATCGCGTACACGCGGATCGGCATGGAGGAGGAGGCCATCAAGACCTACCGGCACGTCCTGCACCGAAACCCGGAGTCTCCCGGGGCGCACTACGGCCTGGCGTTTCTGCTGCTGCGCCACGGCGAGCCGGGTGAGGCGGGGGACCACCTGGACGCGTTCCTGGCCAATCCACCCGGCGAAGCCGAGGCGCGGGACTACGTCGACCACGCGCGCCAGACTCTGGAGGAGTTGAGGGGAGCGAAGGACGAAGATCCCGAGTCCGACGAGGATTCCTGAGGGGGAGCGACAGCCCGTGGATGAATCCGCGCGAGCACCGGGAGCGGCGAGCGACAAGGCCGGCCGGGCGATGCGAAGGCTGGCCGCCGCATGAAGGCGGACAGGGAAGTCCGGCTCTCCTGGACCGGCTCGGGCCTGGTTTTCGACGGGGGCGCGGCCGGCGGGCCGCAGCTCGTGGTCGACGGGGACTCGGCTACCGGACCGTCGCCGATGGACCTGGTGCTCACCGCCGTGGCGGCCTGCACGGCGATCGATGTCAAGGTGATCCTCGAAAAGGGGCGCGTGCCCTTCGATGCCCTGGACGTCACCGCCCGTGGAGAGCGCCGGGAACGCCCGCCCCGCCACTACAACGCCCTGCAGCTCGTCTTCCGAGTCACGGGAGTGCCCCCCGGAAAGCGTTCCAGGGTGGAACGGGCCATCGAACTTTCCCGCGAGAAGTACTGCTCCGTCCTCTTTTCCCTCAGACAGGACCTGGAGCTGGAGTTCATCATCGAAGGGGGATAGCATACCATGTCCGACACCGTCAACTACTACGCCAACCCCGCCGACATCCCGTCGGGGACCCTCGTCGGCCTCTTTCTGGATGCCGTCGAGCGGCTGGGCGACCGGGATGCCTACAACGTGACCGGCGAGGGGGCCCGAACCTTCACCTACAACCAGGTGCGCGACGAGGCGCGCCGGGGAGCCGCGGCGCTGGCGCGCTCGGGGCTGAAGCGCGGCGACCGTGCCGCCATCCTCTCGGAGAACCGCGCCGAATGGGCGCTGGCGGACTGGTCGTGCCTGTGCGCGGGCGTGGTCGACGTGCCCATCTACAGCACGCTCCCGGCCTACCAGGTCGCGTACATCCTGGAGGACTCCGGGGCCGCGCTGGTCTTCGTCTCCGATGGGGAACAGCTGGCGAAGGTGCGGGAGGCCGCCGAAGGACTGACCCGGGAGATCGAGATCGTCGTCTTCGACGCGGCGGCCGCGGGTGACGGCGCGATGTCGTGGGACGACTTCCTGGCGCGGGGCGACGACGCCACGACCGGCGACTTCCCGGCCGAGGCGAAAAAGGCCGGGCCCGGCGACGTGGCGACGATGATCTACACCTCGGGCACCACGGGCACGCCCAAGGGGGTCATGCTCACCCACAACAACCTGTCGTCCAACATCCGGGCCACCGACCGGCTCATCGAGGTGGGTCCCGACGACGTGAGCATCTCGTTCCTGCCCCTGTCGCACGTGCTGCAGCGCATGGTGGACTACATGTTCTTCTGCTCGGGGTGCACCGTCACCCACGGGGCGATCGACACCGTCGCCGACGACATGAAGCGCCTGCGCCCGACGG
>CAZTOF010000176.1:0-8195 GCA_964615515.1 uncultured Gemmatimonadaceae bacterium | reverse complement strand
GGGCTCTGGGGGCGAGGCGGGTCTTCATCGTTCGAGCGAGCGCTGACTTTCGAGCGAGCCCTGACGGTTGCGGACCCCTGCACCCGACGGGTACTATGGGGCGCAGGGCAGTGGGAACGGTGCGGTGGCGACCCTGTGGAGCCCGTTGGTTACGGACAAGGGGGACCTCTCGCATGGTTGGAAGGCCAGCCAGGAGCGTGCATGAGACGCGGCCGGGCGAGGACGCCCACGCTGCCCCGGCCTTCTGTGGAACCGCGCGTGGCTCGAACCTGATGACGCGCCGGTCGCTCCTGCGCTCCGGGCTGGCCGGGCTGGCCGCTGTTCCGTGGGCAAGGCCGCTCGGCGCCAACTCGCTGCCGGACAACGGGATGCGCCGCGCAGCCGCCACGCGGGACGGTGAAATCGTACTCGGCGTCTCCGCCGCCTTCTCGGGCCCCTCCCGCGGCCTGGGCACCGAGCTGTACCGCGGCGCGATGGCCTATTTCAGCTACGTCAATGACAATGGCGGAGTGAACGGCCGCCGGATCGTCCTCAAGGTCTACGACGACGGATACCGGCCCGATGCCTGCGTCGCGAACACGATCCGGCTCATGCAGGAGGACAACGTCTTCCTGCTCTTCGGATACGTCGGCACCCCGACCGTCACCCGGGTGCTGCCCCTGCTGAAGAAGTTCCGCCAACAGCAGGCCTACCTCTTCTTCCCCTTCACGGGGGCGGAGTCGCAGCGCGAACCCCCCTACGGCCACTTCGCCTTCAACCTGCGGGCCTCCTACCGGCAGGAGACGGCCGGGCTGGTCGACAATTTCGTCCGGATCGGGCGCCGGCGAGTGGCGGTCTTCTACCAGATCGACGCGTACGGGCGCAGCGGCTGGGCCGGAGTGCGAGAGGCGCTGGCACGGCACGGCGAGACGATCGTGGGCGAGGCCACATACGGGCGCGGCACGCCGTTCAACGAGAGCATGAGGCCCCAGGTCGAGATCCTGAAGGCCCGGTCGCCCGACGCCGTGATCTGTGTCGGCGCCTACGCCGCGTGCGCCGCCTTCGCCCGTGACGCCGTCAACCTGGGGCTGCACGTTCCGGTGGCCAATCTGTCGCCCGTGGGCAGCGAGAACCTGCAGCGGATCCTGCGCGAGAAACGCGGAGACCGCGATTCCTACACACGGTTCCTGGTCAATTCACAGGTCGTGCCCGCCTTCGACGACTCCACCTTCCCGGCCGTGCAGGAGTACCATCGGCTGATGTTCCAGTACGATCCCGAGCTGCCCGGGGACCTGCAGAGGCTCACCCCGGGTGAACCGTATCAACCCCTGGCCCGCGGCTTCGTCAGCCTGGAGGGGTTTCTCAACGCGAAACTGATGACGGAAATCCTCCGGCGCCTGGGCAGACGCCTGGACAAGTCGCGGCTCGAACAGGCGGTCTTCAGCGTACGCAATTTCCCCCTGGGAATCGGCCAGCGCGTGTCCTTCGCGCCAAACCGCCGGCAGGGGATGCAGAGCGTCTACTACACGGTTGCCGACGGCAGCCACTTCGAGATGCTCTACGACTGGGAAGCCAGGTTCGGCGTGTCATGAGGATGCGCCTTCGGCTTCCCGGCAGTCGATGGACAGACCCGCGTGAGCACCGGGTCGACGGGCCCCCACCGCAACAGAGTCAACAGGAGAGGGATTCCAGATGGTGACAAGAGCAGCAGCGACCGCAGCATTCCTGGTCTTCGCGCAAGCGGGTTCGGCAGCCGCGCAGGGAAGCCTGCGGGGAACGGTCACCGCGGCAGCCACCGGAAATCCCATCACGGGGGCGCAGGTCAGCCTGGCGGGCCTCGGGGGCTACACCGGCCCCAGGGGCGTCTACGAAGTCGAAGGCGTCCCCCAGGGAATACACGAAGTGGCGGTGATGCTGATCGGCTACGAGACCGAACGGCGGCAGGTGACGATCGTGGACGGCCAGCCTACCACACTCAACGTGGCGCTCTCCGAGACGACGCTCGAGCTGGAAGGCCTGGTCGTGGTCGGAAGCCGCGCGCGGCCCCGAACGGTGACCCGGTCCCCCGTACCCGTCGACGTGATCCCGGCGCTCGCCATCGTGCGGCAGGGCGACACCGACTTCGCGAACATCATCCGCAACGTGGTGCCTTCGTTCAACGTGAACATCCAGCCGATCAGCGACGCGGCGACCTTCGTGCGGCCCGCCAACCTGCGCGGCCTCGCACCCGACCACACACTGGTGTTGGTCAACGGGAAGCGGCGGCACCGCGCGGCGGTCATCACCTGGTACGGCAACGGGCTGGCCGACGGCTCCCAGGGCCCCGACCTCGCGCTCATTCCCGGGCTGGCAATCGAGCAGGCCGAGGTGCTGCGCGACGGCGCGTCCGCCCAGTACGGCTCCGACGCGATCTCGGGCGTCATGAACTTCGTGCTGAAGAACGACCGCTCCGGCGGCACCATCGAGTTCAAGTCGGGGGGATACCTTCTCGGCGAGACCAGCGAACGCTTCGAAGACGGCACCGTCCCTGGCGACGGCGAGATGTACACCCTGTCGGGCAACATCGGCCTTCCGCTCGGCGAGACCGGATTCCTGAACCTGACCGGCGAGTACGGCAACACCCAACCCACCGACCGCAGCACGCAGCGCGACGACGCGCTCAGCCTGATCGAGGCGGGCAACTAGGACGTCCGGGCCCCGGCGCAGATCTGGGGCTCTCCCCAGGTCCACGACGAGATCAAGCTGTGGGCCAACATGGGGTACGTGCTCGAAGGCAACAGGCAGCTGTACGGCCACGGCAACTTCGTGAGCAAGCAGGTCGAGGGGGGCTTCTACTACCGCAATCCGGGCACCCGCAGCGGCGTCTTCGGCTACAGGGACGCCGACGACCGGCGTTTCCTTCTGGTGGGCGACATGCTCGATGCGGCGGACGGCGTGCTGGACGGATCGGCGGGTTGCCCCCGGGTCCCGGTCAACGACGCCGGCGTGGTCCTAGACCAAGCGGCGTTCAACCGGGTCCTCGCAGACCCGAACTGCTTCCATTTCCGCGAACTCTTCCCCGGGGGGTTCACCCCGCAGTTCGGCTCGTACGTCCTCGACGCGTCGCTGGTGGCGGGGCTGAAGGGGACCAGCGGCGACCTGCATTGGGACGCGAGCGCTGCCTGGGGCAAGTCCAACATGGACTTCTACATGTACAACACGGTCAACGCCTCGCTGGGTCCGGACCAGCCGTGCGCCGACGACAGCAAGGACATTTCCTTCGTCGTGCCGGAGGACCAGGAATGCACGCCGTGGTTCCATCCGGGGGTCTACGACCAGCAGGAGATGAACCTGAACCTGGACCTCTCCTACGAACTCGACGACAGGACGAACCTCGCCGCCGGCGCCGAGTTCCGGAACGAGCGCTTCCAGATCGTCGAGGGGGACACGGGGTCGTGGACGGAAGGTGCGCTTGCCAGCCAGGGTTTCACTCCGGGCTCCAACGGCTTCACCGGCTTCGGGCCGCTCACGAAGGGAACATGGAACCGACGCAATTTCGCGGTCTACGGGGACCTGGAGATGAACGATCGCGAACGGGACTGGACCGTGGGTTTCGCGCAGCGCATCGAGTACTTCACCGATTTCGGCATGACCGTGAACGGGAAGTTCGCAGGCCGTCTCGGCCTTTCCGACGCGCTCGCGCTCCGGGCCAGCGTCAGTTCCGGCTTCCGCGCGCCCACGCCCGGACAACAGAACGCCTTCAACATCACGACGATCTACGATCCCGCGATCATGGACCTGACGAACAACGGCACGATCCCCTCCACGAGTGCGCTAGCCCGGCATTTCGGCGGCAAGCCGCTCAAGCCCGAGAAGTCCATCAACGTCGCGGTGGGGGCCGTTTACGAAAGCGGACCGTTGAATCTCTCCCTGGACCTGTTCCAGATCAGGGTGTTGAACCGCCTGACGACCAGCGCCGACCGGACTCTCACTCTGGAGGAGATACTGGTATTGGAAGAAGCCGGAATCATCCGGGAAGGAGGGGTGCTCTCGCGCTTCCGCTTCTTCATCAACGACTTCGCGACCCGCACCACCGGTATCGACCTGGTGGGCGCCTACGAGCTGGAGGGCGAAGACGGGTCCCACACGACGATCAGCAGCGCGTGGAACCAGACCACGACGGCGGTGACGGAGTCCAACGAGGCCACCCTGAACGCGCACCGCATCCGGATCCTCGAGGAGGGGCTGCCCGACATCCGCGGCAACCTGGCGCTGAGCCACACCTTCGCGGCCGGCACCCGCTTGCTGGTGCGCGGCAGCTACTGGGGCGGCTACTTCGACGGCGAGCAGCCGTACTACGACCCGCAGGACTCCCTCTACAGCCGCTCGGACCCCGAGTACGACCCGGACGACCCGGACAAGCTGAAGACGATCGACTACCCGCCCCGCATCGTCTTCGACATGGAGGCGGCCCACACGTTCGCCGGCCGCTGGACCCTCACGGTCGGTGCGCAGAACGTGCTGAACACGTACCCGGAGGAGTATCCCGGTGCGGCGGCGGGAGTGGGGAACCGGTTCGGGCAGTTCACGCCGTTCGGGTTCAACGGGGGGTACTACTACACCCGGGTGGGGTACGGGTGGTGAGGATGACGGGAGGGAGCCGGGCGAGAGCGCGGTCGGTGTAAACTCTGGTTGACCAATTGTCAACCCGGGTTGTCACTCCCGGGTGCGGCGGGACGGCAGCTCTACCCCGCAGGCGCCACCTCGGTCGTGTAGACGTTTCGCCCGGCGCCGTCGTGATGATGGGGAAAGTAGCGGTCCCCGGTGCTGTACCGAAGCACGATCAGCGTGGTCCCGGGATCGTCGAACACCACTGTCGCCTCGTGCTCGAACGACTCGGCGACGAGGGTGCAGTCGATGTCCCCGACCTTCACGAAGTCAAAGGGAGTCACCAGCGCCGACATTCCGTCAACGCTCACCTCGGTTTCGCCGCCCCTGTGGCAGCTGCCTCCGGTCGTCGAGAACGTTATCGTCAGGGGCACGGAGGCGGTCACGGTGTCGGGAATCTCCGGTTCCGTGCCGAGGTAGCCTACCACTCGGTATTCCTCCCATTCCCCCTCGCAGGCCGGCAACGCGACCACGGCGATCGCGAGCAGCAGGATGCCCGGACGGAGAAAGGACCGGGGTCTCTTCGGGCTGGGGGCGTCGGGCGGAGTGGGGGGGATGAACGGAAGGTGGGTCATCAGGGTCGCTCCTGTTGGGGGTGATACTTGTGAAGAAGAAGTATACGACGAGAGGGCCGTGTCGTTTCGGGCGAGGTGGGGGGGGGCGGTTTCAGACGGGTGTCGGACCGGGGGACCGCCGTGTGCCTCGCCACGGGCTACTCCCGCCGCCGCGTCGCCGGCCCCGCCATAAGGGGCGGCCGGATCCTGTCACCCACCTCGCGAGGCCGTTCCGGGGCGGGGGCGGCGGAGAGATCGTCAGTCGGCCCAGGTGCCATGCCTTCGACACGGGATTCGTCACCATCGAGCGGGGCTGGGACCGAATCAGGGAGGACCCACCAGCGACCCGCTCCTCCGCCGCGCGAAACCTTGCCGAATCTCCGGTTGCGCCGGGACGCGGGTCGCGCGATGATTGGGAATCCCCGCCTCGGCGGCGACAAGGGATTGAAGACGGCGACCGACAAACCGACCTGGAAATCACATGAAGATCGTGCGTGCATTGGCTGGCGCGGTCATGCTGCTCCTGGCGACGGAATCGCAAGGGGCCGGCCAGGTCATTCAAGGGCCCCGGGGACCGGTCGAATTCATCGGGTTGCAGCGGTGGGACGCACAAGAGTTGTTCGACGCCGTCCGCGAGCTCAACCCCGGCCGTCCATTCCACGCCTGCGCCGCCGTGATGAAGCTGGACCTCGGATTCGCCGATGCGGCTGCGTTTCTCTACGTGGGGGGACGATCGGCCGACAGTGAGCGGTACACGGTGGTGGTCGGGGTGGAAGAGGTGCTCGCCAGGGACTCGTCGCCGGCGGCTCGGGCGGTTGCGACACTGGTGCTCGGCAACTTCATTGGCGACGACACGTCCTGGCACGCTCTGGCAGGCTCGCTGGTCGATTCCGCGACCCGAGTCCGCACAGCGGCCCAGAGAATGCTCGAGGGGCTGATCACGAGGGACAGGGACCCCGTCGATTGGTCCGGGGCGCGCGCCCATGTGCTGGCGCTCTTCGGGGGGACGAATCCGTTCGCGTTCGGAGATCTTCTGGAAGTTCTGGTCGCTACGGGCGTTGACCCGGAGTTCGGGCAACAGTTGGTTCGCGAGAGCCCCGACCTGCTCCTCGCGCACGCCGGAGCCGCGCACGAGCGCACTCGAGAACCGGCCCTGGCCTTCCTGAGAACCGTGAGCGGCGAGGACCATGGGGCGGACATCGAGGCCTGGAGGGCCTGGGTCCGCGGTGGGCTCGACAAACCCCAGGGCCGTACTCTGCGTTGAGGTCTTGACCCATCCGCCTTGGTGGTACGTAGTGCGGCTCACCGGCGGGGCACTTCTTACAGCCTGCTAGTCCCCTGACGAGACCTCCACGGTGAACACCTTGCGCGCATTGGCGCTGTATTCCCCGTAGCTCGTGCTGTACCGAAGCACGACCTCCGCAGTACCGGGGACGTCGAACACCACCGAGCAAATCGGGAAGGAGGGGAAGGGCTCTACCGGGTCACGCATGCCCGGCAATGGCTGGCGGAGGTGATCCCTCGCGGCTACTCCTCCGGCCCCATCGCCGGTCCCACCAGCGACGCTCCCCAACGCCGCGCCCGCCGCAGCGCCACGCTCGCCGTGACGGCCATCACCGCGGCCAGCACGTTGAACAGGATGTCGACGGGGTCGAAGACGCGGCTGGGAATCAGCTTCTGGATCCCCTCGTCGACCGCGCCGACCAGGGACGCGGCCACGATCGCGAGCAGCGCGGGAACGGGCACGCGGCGGCCCTGGCGCTTCCGCTCCCGCAGCGCCTCGTGGATGAAGACTGCGACCACGCCGTACTCGACCAGGTGGGAGCGCTCCGTCGGGACGGACATGCGCACGAGGATCAGCAGGTAGGCGGCCGCGACGCCCAGGGCGACCGCGATCTCGGCGCCCCCGGGCCGCACCTTCAGCCCCTGCGTGACGACGGTCAGCAGAACCAGGAGGCAGCCGAGCAGGAAGAGCCACACGGAGACGAAGTCGTTGCCCAGGTGCTCGACGAGCGAGCGTGCGAGGCCGAGGGTGGAGTAGATGGCCGCGACGACGACCGCCGTCCAGATCCAGAGCCGGCGTTCCCGGTTGGAGGAGAATAGGGACATGGGATGAATCTAGAGTCCGTGGACAAAGCCCCGCGAGCGGCGGGAGCGGCGAGGCGTCGGCTGCTGCATGGGGGACTCCCGGAGGCCCTCCTGGCCGAGACGAAGTCCCCGGAATCGTTCGCGGAGTGGATCGACAGCTTCGATGCGCGCGACATCCTTGAGCTGTTCCGCGTCCGCAAGCGCCAGGGCTTCCTTTCCCTGCTGCGCCTTCTGCTGAGGTGGAGCGGCGGGCAGGTGGACTACAGCCGTCTTGCGCGATTGACGGAGTTGAGCCGTCCCACCGTCAAGTCATACGCCGAGGCTCTGCAGATCGCGCACGCCATCCACCTCGTGAGGCCGTTCCGTGGCGGGGGTGGCGGAGAGATCGTCAGTCGGCCCAAGTGCTATGCCTTCGACACGGGATTCGTCACCTTCGAGCGGGGCTGGGACCGAATCAGGGAGGACGACCGCGGAATCCTGTGGGAGCACCTGGTGCTGGACTCGCTCAGGTTCCGCCATCCGGACGACGACATCTTCTATTGGCGTGACAAGGGGGGGCGCGAGGTGGACTTCGTGGTCCGGCGGGGTGAGGGGCATGTGGACACGTTCGAGTGCAGGATCGACCCGGATGAAGTCGGTGCGGGTCCGGTGACGGCGTTTCGGCGACGGTATCCGCTCGGGCGGGACTACGTCGTGGTTCCGGCCGCGCGGCGGGGTTACCGGATTCGCAGGGGCGGACGGGAGTTCACTGTTTGCGGGACGAGCGGGTTGGGCGCGTGACATGGTTGGCGCGCAGGGCTTCGGGCGGGTGACGTCTCGTCGATGACGACCGGACTATCCGGCAATCGACGACCGGACGCTCTTCCAATAACGATTGGACGCTCTTACGATTGACAATCGGCCGGATCCGTGCCCGCCCCACCCCGA
>CAZTOF010000175.1:0-1595 GCA_964615515.1 uncultured Gemmatimonadaceae bacterium | reverse complement strand
CCGATGCCCGGATAGGTGAACACCACCTCCACCAGCACCACGCCGCCAACCAGCCACACCACGTTGATCACCGTGGCCCGCAGGGCCGGGCCCAGGGCGTTGGGCAGCGCGTGCAGCAGCATCACCCTTCTCCGGGGCAGGCCCTTGAGGGTGGCGTACTGCACGTAGTCGGAGTTCAGCACGGACAGCAGGCTGGCCTGCATCTGGCGCACCGCGAAGCCGGTCATGGCCGCCGTCAGCGTCACCGCGGGAAGGATCATCATCCGGAGCTGGGCCCCGAACGTCTCGGCCTGGTCGACAAGCGAGAGCGCGGGGAACCATTCGAGGGTCACCGCAAAGATGACCAGCAGGAATATCGCGATCACGAAATCGGGAACCGCGCAACCCAGGATCAGCAACGTCGACAGGCCAGCCGCGAAGGCCCGGTCGCGGTAGACGGCGGTGACGATCCCCGTTATCAGGCTGAGTGGGATGTACATGACCAGAGCCAGCGCGGCCAACTCCAGCGTGTTGGACAGGCGGGGGACGATGATGTCGGTGACAGACCGGTTGATCCTTCCGGCGGGCGCCCCCTCGGTCTTGGGTCGGGCCTGCACCAGCGACTCGCCCCAATCCCCCTGCACGAAGCCGGTGATCCAGGCGCTGTAGCGCTCCACCGCAGGCGAATCGAGGTTCATCTGCTCACGGAAGTTCGCCACCCGCTCCGGGGTCGCCTCACGCCCGAGCATCCGGGTGGCCGCGTCGCCGGGCAGCAGCTCAACCGCCCAGAAGGTGATCAGCGACACCGCGAACAGGGCGACGACAGCCAGCGCAGTTCGTTGTCCGGTGACGCGGACGAAATGCACTAGCGGCCGAGGGAGTTAGTACGCCCTACGGGACGTACGCGCATGCACGCCATGTCTGCATTGAATCACACTGGGTCGCGCCGGTTCTGCCCGCCAGCGCCCAGCTTGGTGAGCCGTCAGGCGACGTCGATGGTGTAGTACACGCCGCGGGGCTGCCAGCCGGTCACGTTGCTGCGCACCGCGCTGCTCAGGCCGAACATGTTGGGCACGAAGTGGCCGCCCTCATCGATGATCTGCTGCTGCATCTTGGCGTAGAGCGCAGTCCGTACAGCCTCGTCGGTGGTGGACCGGGCGGCGGCAAGATCGGCGTCGAACTGCTCGTCAGCCCAGTGGGTCTCGTTCCAGTCGGCGTCGGACTTATACCACAGGCCGAGGCCGTGGTCGACGGTGCGGACGTTCCAGCCGGTCATGGCGAAGGGCGCGGACAGCCACTGGTCGCCCCAGTAGGTGTCGGCCGGCGTGACGTTCAGCTCGACATTGATACCGGCCTCGGCCAACTGTTGCTGCCAGACCTGGGTCCACTCGATCCAGTCCTCCATGGAGGCCAGCGTGAGCGTCAAGTCGATGCCGTCGGGATAGCCGGCCCGGTTGAGGTGCTCTCTGGCCATAGCCACGTTGTGCTCGCGCGTGCCCTCGAGGCCGAACCGGATGAGCGACGGCAGGGGGATGTCGTTCATCTGGTGGGCCCGTCCCCCGTACACGAGGTCGCCGTGCTGCTGGCGGTTGGTCGCGTACTTGATGGCCAAGCGC
>CAZTOF010000174.1:0-2089 GCA_964615515.1 uncultured Gemmatimonadaceae bacterium | reverse complement strand
GTCCTGGGCCTGCTGTCCAGAGCCGTCGGGCTGCCGCCCATGGTGGGTTTCCTGGCAACCGGGTTCGCACTCAACCTGTATGGGGTCCCAAGCGGGGAAGTGATGCGGAAGCTGTCCGACCTCGGGATCACCCTTCTGCTGTTCACGGTCGGGCTCAAGCTCAACCTTCGAACCCTCGCGCGCCCGCAGGTGTGGGCCGTCGCCGTGCTCCACATGTCGATTGCCGTCGTGGGATTCGCGGCCGCCATCCATCTGCTGGTGCCGACGGGAATCCCCCTGGTCTCCGGTGTCGGCCTTCCCGAGTCACTGCTGATTGCGTTCGCGTTGAGTTTTTCCAGCACGGTCTTCGTCGTGAAGGTGTTGGAGCAAAAAAGGGGCGGTGGCTTCGCTGGCCGGGCGAGTCGCGGTGGGCATCCTCATCGTGCAGGATCTGGCCGCGGTCGCCTTTCTCGCGTTCTCGGCGAATGCACGGCCCGAGCGCCTCTCCGACGAGCGGCCGCTCGACATGGAAGGCGCGACAATCGCCATAATCGGCATGGGCCGCATGGGCACCGCGGCCTACGACCACATGCACCGGCTTCACGGCGGGGCCGTCGTCGGCGTGGACTTCGATCCCGACAAGGTGCGGCATCACCGATCGGAGGGCCGCAGAGTACTTCTCGGCGATCCGAGCGACGGAGACTTCTGGGACCGCGTCCGGAGGCCACAGGCGCTCGATGTCGTCATGCTGGCCCTGCCGAATCAGGCCGCGAAACTCGCCGCTCTTGACCGCATCGGCGCTTCCGCCTTCAAGGGCCGGATCGCCGCCGCGGTCAGGTTTCCGGATGAGTTGGAAGCGGTGCATGAGGTCGGGGCGTCGATCCCGTTCAATCTCTCGGCCGAAGCGGGTTCGGGGTTCGCCAGGCACGTTGCCGCGCAGATGCCGCGGGGCACGGCTCGGGGGGAGGGTGGCCCGTAGCCACCGGCGCTCGGCTCGCCGAGCGAAGCCGAAGGCGGCGATGAGTCCGGACTCTCCCAGCGGTGCCGTCAGGGTCACCACCCAGCCCGCGAGCAACTCCCCCGCCCCGGTGGTTTCGAGGGCCACGCCGAGGGGAATCAGGCCGGCCAGCACGAAGATGACCAGCCACTCCACCTCCGCGTAGATCTCCTCCACGTGCACACAGCGCGTGAAGACCATCAGGCCGACCCCGGTGAGCGCGGCCGTCATGATGTCGAGGACACCGAGACTGGCGCTGAGCACGACGCCTGCCATGATGGCCGCGGCGACGCCCGCCCGCGGTCTGCCCCCGGTGGCGGCGGCGCGAGAGATAGCGGGGGAGGCGTTCGAGGTGCTGGCGGAGGCCATTGCCGACGGGGAAGCGCCGTGGGCCGTGCGAGTGAAGGCCGCCGGAATGGTGTTGGACCGTGCGTACGGGCGGCCCCCGGCGCTGTCGCCGCGCTTCACGGTGAAGACGGATGCGGAGCGGGAGGCGGAAGCGGAGGCGGCCCCGCGGCAATGCTCGGGCGGTTCGGGCTCGGGAACCCGTAGGCGGGGGTCACGTAGGCGGGGGTCTTGCGTTGCGCGGCGGATCGGCAGCCCCTACGTTGCCCGGCGTCAGATTCCGCCGGGTCGCCCGCCGAATACAAGAGCAGGTGCAACGGGCCGGGCGGCTGACTACCGCCCGCGCTCACCGGCGAACAAGCGGGAGCACGAAGTAGGGTTTTCGCCCTTTCCGGTGTCTGACAACGGCCCGGCCTTTGCCGTGGCGGGGCCGGACAAACACCCCACTGGGAAAGGAGCCCCCGCGATCCGACCGAACCTGTTCACCCGACCCGCCGTTTGGACGCTGGCGGCGCTGTGCGCCGTCCTGCTGGCCGTCTGCGGCCAACCCGACCGCTCGACCGCTCCGGATGCCACGGAGGGGCTCCGGGAGCCTTCCGGAGGCTTCGGGGCCGTAACCGGCACGCCGGAACCGGAGGGGGCGGGGGAAGGCCCCGGCCCCTGCGACCCGCCCCCATGCCCGATGGCCGACGTGGTTGTGGTCGGCGAATGCGTGAAGGGCCATCGCCGCGACGAAGATGGCCAGTGCGAATGCCGGTGCGGCTACAC
>CAZTOF010000173.1:0-2019 GCA_964615515.1 uncultured Gemmatimonadaceae bacterium | reverse complement strand
ACCGCCCGTTTGCGCCCGAAACGGTCCTCACCCCCGTATACATACCGAAATACTCGAGGGCCGAGGGCTCCGCGAGGGTAGAAAACGGACGGGAACTAGATAGACACGGGGCGTCCCCCTGCCGTGACGTACGTATTCACGACCGAAATCTGGAAGAGGTTGTTCCAGCTGCTCAGGAACTGGCGCGCCACAGGGGGCAAGTTGCTCGACAGGCTCTCCGGCACGACGAAATAATCCGGCCCCGGCCATGGTCCGAGGTCGATCGTCGTGTAGGCTTGGTCGAGCCGGACGTACCGCATTGACGGGTGCCGTACCAGGGCGCCGGCTTTCAAGGGTGCGGACTCGGGAGCCCCCTCCCTAATCTCGACGACGAAGGATCCGTCGGGCAGCGGGACAATTCTCGACTCGGGGCTGGCCCCTTCGGGCAGCCGTTCGAGGGCCGCGCCAAGGTCGATGGTCCTTCGTTCCAGAACCCTGCCAGCCGTGTCGAAGCTTGTGACGGGCCCCATCCACTCATCCCAGACAATGAGCGTGTCCGGAGGCAGGTATCTCATGTGCCGTGGCCGATAGAACTCGCCGGGACCCTCGCCCTCGCGGCCGATGGTCTTCGCGAGGTTGCCCGATGGGCTGATGAGATTGACTTGGCGGTTCTCTGATGACAGCACGGCAATTCTGCCGTCCGTTAGGCGCACCAAGCCGCGAACGCGCCAAATGGCGGCGGAAGTTGCACGCCGGGCGGACGTCCCCTGAATCTCTACCGCGGGCCGGTTGCTCTCCCCGCCCACCACGAATGCGGGCTCGGCGTCGAATGTCCAGAATCGACCATCGGCGTGCTCGGGTGCGTGATTCAGCACGATCTGAACACCAGAAGAGTCATATGTCGCGACCGGCGACCCGCGGACTCCGTTCAAAGGAGGGACTCGCGGGTGTCCGGGCGGACCCTCGCACGCAGCCGATGTCAACACAATGCAAGTCAGGGCCAAAGCACGAGCCGAGGACAGGAGTCCGGCGGGAATAGTTCCTTCGGTCGGGCCTTCGCACATGCTACGGCGACCCTTGGTCCGGGAAGGGCCCATCCGCTCGACCAGTCGTCTGGCCAAGCGCCACTTCGAGGGCTTGGCGAAACGTGCCGGTCGGGACGGACAAAGTTCTCACCACGGCGTTCGGATTGCAGGCCAGCATGAAGTCGATCCTACCGGCGTTGAGAGCGTACTCAACCGCCAAGGGTGGCTGGTGCGCCATCAACCGCCGCCACGAAAGCACCCAGGTCCCGCGCTTCCAGTGTCTCATGGATGACATCGATTGCGGTCATGTCGTCACCAGCGGGGCCACATGCCAAATGACATGGACCGGGGTCCCAATCTGTGTGGCATCCCTTGGCCCTACTGCACCGCGCGCAAGATTCCTCGCTGAAGGGGTACACCCGCAAGCCACACAAGTCCCTCCCGCCTATGAAGGCGTGCGACTCACTGCCGTGGGTCCAGTGCCAGCACCACCCGCACCCCAGCCCTTGGGCAGAAACCGGGTTCGCAAGCACCGCGAATGCCACGACGTGGGTCGCCGCAGCCACCAACAGCAACGGGAACAGCTTTCGGATCGTCATGTAACCAACCTCCAGGATGGAAGTACAACCGAATCACCCTCGTGGCGATTCGGATAGTGACCGACCCCAACCGTGGCCTCAAGCCGGACCGAGCCGGTCAGAAGCACTATGGGACGCCAAGATGCTTCCCGTCAACATTCTCATCCGACGGGCGACAACGCCCCGCAGCATGACATTTTCATATGTGAAGCCCGGTAACACCATGTCGTAGAAGCACATACACCCCAAGATCCCGGCCTAACCCCTTCCACTCCTGCGCGCGCGCGCCCGCGCGACTGGAGTTGCCCCGCTATGGCGGACACCTTTCCATTTGGGTGAACCAAAGGAGGTGAGCCATGGCTGGAAGAAGGCGAGGGCGGTATCCGCCCGAGTTCAAGGAGCGGATCGTCGAGCTGGCGAGGGCGGGTCGTAGTCCG
>CAZTOF010000172.1:0-8173 GCA_964615515.1 uncultured Gemmatimonadaceae bacterium | reverse complement strand
GCCGTTGTCTTCGGCTGCGCCGGAAACGCCGCTGCCGCTCGTGCCGCCCGGCACCGCGTAGACATCCCGGACCTTGCCGCGGAAGAGGAGGGGGAGGGGGAGCGTGCCGTCACCTCGCCGGGTTCGCGGGGTGTGTGGTGTCAGGGTGTGTCTCCCGTGCTCTCCGTGTGGTGGTGGAGCCAGGGGTGGGTCCTGCGGCCGCGTCGCGGGGCGCCGTCCGTGAAGAGTACAATATAGCGTACCGTGCGGTGGCCGGGTGGCAAGGGGGCCGGGATCATCGCCTGGGGACCCGCCAAGGCGGCTGTCGGCAGCAAATCGACCGTTGACGCAATTAATATTGAAATATGACCGTATATCGCTCATATTTCAATAATGACAATCCCCCGCGCTCGCCACTTGGCCCGAGTCCGCCTGCTATTGGAGGAGTTTCCCGTGGTCGCCCTCCTCGGTGCCCGACAGGTCGGCAAGACCACGCTCGCCCGCCAGCTGGCCGGCGTGCACCAGCATCCGGTGGCCTGGTTCGATCTGGAAGATCCGGTCCATCTCGCCCGGCTGGAGGATCCCGGCCTCGAGCTCCGACCCCTGCGCGGCCTCGTGATTCTGGACGAGATCCACCGGCTGCCCGACATCTTTCGGCTTCTGCGCGTCCTCGCCGACCGGCCCGGTCCTCCGGCCCGCTTCCTGGTGCTGGGGAGCGCCTCGACCGACCTGCTCCGGCAGACGTCCGAGTCGCTTGCCGGGCGCGTCGCCTTCCACGAACTCGATGGCTTCGACTTGACCGAGGTGGACGATCTGCAGCGCCTCTGGCTGCGGGGCGGCTTCCCGCGATCGTACCTGGCCGGGTCGGGTGCCGCTAGCCGCCGATGGCGGGACGGATTCATCCGGACGCTCCTCGCGCGCGACCTCCCGGACCTGGGCAGCACCATCCCCTCGACGACCCTCCGGCGGTTCTGGACGATGCTCGCGCACTGGCACGGGCAGGTGTGGAACGGCGCCGAGTTCGGACGGGCCTTCGGCGTCGCCCACACCACCGTGCGGCGGTACCTGGACCTGCTGACTTCGGTCTTCGTCATTCGCCAGCTTCAGCCCTGGTTCGAGAACATCAGGAAGCGCCAGGTGCGGTCCCCGAAGGTCTATGTCGCCGACTCAGGTATCCTTCACGCGCTCCTCGGCCTCACTGATCGTACGGATGTGCTGTCGCACCCGAAGGTCGGGGCTTCGTGGGAGGGTTTCGTGATCCAGCAGGTCGTCCAACTCCTCAGGGCGTCTCCCGAGCAGTGCTTTCACTGGTCCACCCACACCGGCGCCGAACTCGACCTTCTCGTGCTCGCGGGGACGCGGCGCTACGGTTTCGAGGTGAAACGCTCGGAGGCTCCGCGCCTGACCCGCTCCATGCGTTCGGCGCTGGAAACGCTCAAGCTCGACCGCCTCGATGTGATCCACGCGGGGACGGAGCGTTACCGGCTGGCCGAGAGCGTGCGGGCGCTGCCCGCGGCCGAGTTGGTGCGGGAGTTGCTGGCCGTTTCCGGGCGATGGCCCGAAGGACCTTGACGAGGTCCGGCAGTCCGAGGATCGGCTCGCGTAACGCGCGCGCCCCCGTTGCTTGAGATTGTGCACCTTCCGTCGATACGAGTACATTCGTACGTCCCTCATCGTAGCTTCCGTTCACGCCGTGCGCCGACCGACAGGACACCGGCGCTCTTCGAAGACGGACATCCACCGATCCGATCGGCGCATCCAATCCCATACCCGCCAACCCAATGGCTTCCACCGCAACAGGAGAACGACACGATGTCCACCAGACCCCTGGGAGCCCGCGGACGAAATCCCCACGGCAGCCCGGCGCCTCGCCGCCCTCGGTGTTCGCTCGGACGTATCCACGGACCCCTCTCCGCCACCGGCCTCTTCCTGCTCGGCACCACCCTGCCCGCCCCGTGCTCCCTGCTCGCCCAGGAGGTCATCGACCTCCCCGGAAGCGATCAACGCCTCGGTGCCGGCTTCGAGGAACTCTTCAGCGTCGGTGTGCTGGACGGCGAGGACTGGGAGATGCTCGGCACCGTCACACACGTCGCGTTCGACCAGGACGGGAACCTCTACATCGTTGACGGCCTCGGGGGAATGTCCATCGCGGGAGGTGCGCGCGTGGTGATGCCGGGTTCGGACGGGATGCGCGTGCTGGTGTTCGACGCGTCCGGCAACTTCCTGCGCCAGTTCGGCACCGCGGGTGAAGGACCCGGCGAGTTCAACAGACCGGCCGGCTTCGCCGTCACGCGCGACGGCACGATGATCGTCGCCGACGGGGGGCACCGCGCCTACCAGCTCTTCGGATCGGACGGCAGCTTCCTGCGCATGGTGCGGGGCAGCGAGGGAGACCGCCCGGCAGGCCTTGCGCGGCCCCTGCTGGCGGATCCCCGCGGAGACGCGGTGTTCACGGGGAACTTCGGGAACCGCCGCGCCTTCATCGGGGGCGGCGACGCCGAGCCGCCGACATCGCGCCCGATCACCCGGGTCGGGCTCGGCGGTGAAGCGGCGCGGGCCGACACCGTCGTCAGGGCGTGGCTCCCTCCTCGCGCGGAGGCCGAAATCGAGCTTCCGGGGAACATCAGGGTCGCCGGTGGCGGCAGCTCGCGCGTGAGCAACGCCCTGAGCGGCCTGAAGCAACCCCTCGTCTTCGAACCCCCGCTTCTGGCGGGCGTTCTTCCGGACGGGAGCATCGTGCACTCCGACTCGTCCGCGTACGAGCTGAAGGTCACACCGCCGGACGCAGGAGAGGTGGCGCGGATCGTGCGGCGCCCGCTGCGGCCCGAACCGGTCACGCCCAAGGTCAAGAAGGATTATGTGAGGCAGCAGGAAGCCCGTGGTGGCGGCGGCGGCCGCGTAGGCAAGGTGATCGCGTTCACGACCGGTGGCGCGAATGCTCCCGGTTCCAGCCAGTCGTTCTCCTTCGATCTCCCCGAACCCGAGTTCTTTCCCGAAATCCCGATCCTGCGCGCCCTCTTCACCACCTGGGAAGGCCGCATCTGGGTGCGGAGACGCGGCGAAGAACCGAACAGCGACGGTCCCATCGACGTCGTCACCGGCGACGGGCGCTACGTGGGCACCTTCCCGGCGGACGCCGTCCAGATGCCCGATGCCTTCGGCCCGAACGGCATGGCCGCGTTCATCGAGCGTGACGAGCTCGATGTCGCACGGGTGGTGGTGCGGCGGCTGCCCGCGGCGGTGCGGTGAGCGGGGTCGGGGGGGAGAACCGTGAACGACAGTCCCATGCGCAGTGATCGAAACGACAGCGACCCGTGAACCAATCCCGCTCGACCGCCCTTCTCGCCCTTCTGGCCCTGCTCACCCCGCCAACCTCGGCGAGTCCCCAGGAGGTGACCGTCCTCACCGTGGACCTGTGCGCTTCATGCTCGATCGAGATCACCCCCGATGTGCTGCTCGGGGCCGACGGCGAATCGGTGATCGGGTCGGCGTGGGACATCCAGCGCCTTTCCGACGGCCGCTTCACGATGGCCTTTCAGAACATCGCCGTCTGGGCCGAATTCACCGTCTTCTCGGCCGACGGCTCGGACTTCCGCCGCGTCGGGCGGGAGGGTGAGGGTCCGGGCGAGTACGCGCACGTGGTCTGGGTAAGGGAGCACGGGGAGGAACTGTACGTCTTCGACAATCAACGCAGGCGAATGACCGTTCTGGACCCGGACTTCGGGGTGGTTCGCACAGCCCCGGTGGGGTGCCTGGACTGCAACGGATTCGATATGGCCATGCTCCCCGGCGGCAGGGTGGCGCTCAACTACTTCATGCCCGGCGGTTCCCGCGAAGAAGCCTTTTCCGCCGAAGCGGGATTCGCACTCCACGTCCTGGGCCGGGATGGCGAGACCCTGCATTCGATGGATGAGATCCCCACGAAGAGTCCCCTGACTCCGGCCGAGGATCCGTACCGCTTCCTAGACGTGGCGCCCGACGGATCGCTGCTCTCGCTTCACCTTACGAGCTACCGGATCGACCGCTGGGATCCGGCGACCGGCGAACTGCTCCAGACATTCGAACGCGGGGCCGAGTGGTTTCCCGACGGCCGGAGCCACAGCCATTCCGCCGCGCCCGGCCGCCCGCCGACGACCGGCACACGTGCAATGCATCTGGACGAGTCGGGAAGGTTGTGGGTCCACATCTCGCGGCCCGCACCGGATTGGGAGGACCGGCTGGAGCGGACTCCTCCCGGCGCCCACCCGGAATGGGGCTCCTGGAAGTACGGACCTGGTTCGTCGGAGGGCGTCATCGAGGTGCTGGACCTCGAGTCGGGCCGTGTATTGGTGTCACAGGTGCTCGACCTGGAGGGGGATTGGGGACAGTTCTTCGCCCCGGGCTGGATGGCCGTCTACGACGAAGGAGCGGTCCCGCAGTACCGGATGTGGCGCTTGAACCTGGTTGGGGCCCAACTTCGGCACCCAGAACAAGCTCGGCGGCGGGAGTAAGTCTGAATAATATATTGGTCATGGGTAGAAATACCGCTATTTTACCCGCACGTACCCAAGAAGTCTCGCCAAAATCCTCTGTGCCAACCAGCGAAGCGTCCTGGTGCTCGGCCCAAGGCAGGTCGGCAAGTCCACCCTGCTGTCCTCCCTGGCACCCGACCTCTCGCTGAATCTCGCCAGGCCGCGGGTGTTTCGGGACTTCGTCGGCCATCCCGAACGGCTTGAACGCGAACTCCGGGCCGCCCGACCCGAAGTGCGCACGGTATTCCTGGACGAGGTCCAGCGAGTCCCGGCCCTGCTCGATGTGGTGCAGCTCTTCCTGGACGAGCACCCGGGCCGGTTCCGGTTTCTGCTGTCCGGGTCCAGCGCCCGCAAGCTGAGGCGCGGACAGGCCAACCTCCTGCCGGGAAGGATCCACGTCCACCGGATGCACCCGCTCCTCGCGTGCGAACTGGGGGCGGACTTCGACCTGGACCGGGCGCTTGCGCACGGAACGCTGCCGGGAATCCACTCGGAAGGGGACAGTGCCCTGCGCGCCGCCGATCTCCGAAGCTATTCGGACACCTACCTGCGAGAGGAGATCCAGGCCGAGGCGCTCGTGCGGAACCTTGGGGGCTTCTCACGCCTGCTGGACCTCATGGCCGCCTCTTCGGGCCGGATCCTCAACGTCCAGGCGATGTGCAGGCAGGCCGGACTCGGGTACGAAACCGCGCGCCGCTACATCGAGGTCCTGGAGGACACGCTGGTCATGTTCCGAGTCCCGGCGTGGAGCGGCTCCAGCCGTTCGAGCGCGGTCGGGCATCCCCGGCTCTTCCTCTTCGACATCGGGGTGCGCAACGCCCTTCTGCGGAGGCCGCTGAACGCGCCCCTCCCGGACGAGCGCGGACTCCTTCTGGAGCACTTCGTCGCCTGCGAACTGCACCGCCGCCTACGAACCCTGTGGCCGGAGGCCGAGCTCTTCCACTACCGCACCAGGTCCGGGGCCGAGGTCGACTTCGTGCTCGAGGTGGGACGCGACCTTTGGGGAATCGAGGTCAAGGCCGGGCGCCGGGTGACGCGGAGAATGCTCCGGGGTCTGGCGTCCCTTGCCTCGCGCAGCGACAGGGTCCGTCGCCGGATCGTCGTCTTCCTGGGCGAGCGGCGCCAACTGCTCGACGGGGTCGAGGTGCTGCCGCTGGCCGATTTTCTGGAGGAGCTTCCCGGGTAGGAGACGGGTCCGCGGCCGTCACCCCATCACCCGCTTCAGATACTGGTCGAACAACGGCCCGAACGGTGAGGCCCCGCTCCCAATTCGGCCATGGCCCGCAAGTATTGCCGATCGAACGGGGTGGTACGTTCGAAGCGAACGCGGAAGAAGGTCGTGTCGAGTTCCCGGACCGCAACGGGGATGCCCCGACATCGGCGCGCGTGATGGCCGGGCCGCGTGCCACACGCCAGCAGGCGCTGCCCCACTCCTGCAGGAAACACGGGTAGCACTCCGTGATTCGCACGACTTCATCGAGGGCCGCGGGCGTATAGGTGACGCCAAGCCGGTTCGCCGGCGATTCCATCGCCCTCCGGGCTGCCTCCGGAAGCAGCGGACCGACCTCGGGAAAAGAGAACATCCGTTCGGCGTAGGGTTTGGCCGAGCCCGCATGCCCGACCATCTGAGGCAACCCGGACCCGATCAGCGTGACCGGCAGTTGCTGCTGAGCCGTCCGGTGGAGCGCGGCGATCAGGGCGCCAAGCTGACGCTCTTCGACGCATTGCATCTCGTCAATGAACAAGACCAACGCGGTGCCGCGCGCCTTGGCGGCCTCTCCCGCAACCTGCAAGAGAAGTCCTGCATGTTCACCGTCCAGCTTTGTCCTGACCAACCCTTCCGCACCTACCTTGCCGTGATCGTGACCTCCAGCTTGGCCGCCAGAGGTTGCAGTGTGCTCCTGTCGGTGTAGGATGCGAGAAGGTGGCCGTCGGGCGTGTCGTTCCACACTCGGTAGGCCTTCTGGGCGCGTGTCCTGGCCACGATCTCGCCGTCCGGGGTTACAATGATCCACAGGCTCGTGCTTGGATCGTCGGGATCCTTCGGGAACTCCAGGATTACATTGAGGATGTTGCCGTCTGCCAGCTCGCCAACGTAGAAGGACTTGCTCCAGCGGGATGTGTAGGTAACCCAATTGCCGGGCCCAGGCCGCGGGATTGTGGCCCGGTCCAGCTCTCCCGAGGACAGGATACTCTCGTCCTCAACGACAACATGGCCGCCGTTTCCCTGCAGGTCCGTGTACCTGGTTATGCGGAACGGTGCCGCGTCGGACACCAGCACGCCCCCGTCCCTAGTGAGCGCAACGGGTCCACCCGACGCGGATCGAACGACCTCCCAGTTGTCGTGGTCGGCGGCGGGGTGCCAACTGGCGAGATGCCGTTCGTTCCGGTCGTAGTGATGGACGGCGTACCTTGCCAACTCGTGATCCTCCGAAAAACCGTAGCCGCCGCTCTGGAGGAAGCCGCCACCGAGGGTCGGCTTGAAACCCCAGGTCCAGATTGAGGATTGAGTTCGTACTCGTCTGAGGAACCGCTTGTCAGGGCCGAAGATTTCGTAGTTGCTGCTCGTCATGACCACGGCCCCTCCTCCGGGAAGCACATCGATTCGGTGTACGCGCTCCACCTCACCGGGGCCCTCGCCTTCCCGGAGTACCACGCGCACACTTGAGCCATCGCCCGAGACCTCCGAGACCTCTGCAAGCCGCCTATCTCCGACCCAGATCGTGCCATCGGGCCATTGCGCCATTCCTCCGATGGTTGCGAAGCCCGGATCGCCGGGAGTGGTCCATATCTCCCGTATGGAAATCTGCAGCGGGTAGTCGCCATTCGGCTGGGCGGTCGCCGATCCGCCGCACGCGGCGACGGCTAGCACACCGTAGAAGATAGTCGGAATCCTCCGGGAGCGGGACATCTTATTCCTGGATCTGGTTCGTAGCCACGGTTGGTTGCTTGCCCAGGTGGAACACCCAACGGCGCAAGCCAATCAAGACGGGGTTGGTGGTGACTTCGATCTCTCCTGTGGCCGACTCGCGACCGAGGACGACCCAATCGTCGGCGTCTTGACAGGACATGGCGGCGAAGTGGCGGGATCCTACACGATGCAGACGGATCCGGATTCCCTCAAGTGACGCGTACCTGACGTCATTTGCCTCACTCGTTGCTGTCCCGTTGTCAGCCAGAATCGGGACGCATTTCTGGCCGTCGGGCCAGAACCGCCTTTCGATTTTGTAACATCGGCAGCGCGTGCCACCAGGAACGCATTGCACGTTACCATCGGGGTCGTGGTGTGTGTTACATTCTGTGCCTCCCGGTCCGTTTTTCTCGCACTCACCCTTGTCGCAATCGTAGCACTGCTGCGCAGAGAGCGAGGAGGTGTGATCGGTGACCGCCGCCGGCCCTACTGCGGCAAGAGCACCGGCGATGACGACCGCCATTGCGAGCGTGCTCAGGGGCACTGCCACCCGGTGCAGCGGAGCGGTCAATGTTATCAGACACCGGAGGATTGGCGTGAAGAAACAGTGAGTCATGGGATGGCCTCCTTTGGCCTTGGAGTGGAGTCATCGCCGAAGCCGCCCAATCGGCCTTCGGCGAGCGGTCAACCCGACCGTGCCATGAAGTCTAAGGCCCACATAGGAGATTGAAAGGGGGAAAAACCCACCAATTCATGTGAGAAAACCCACCAC
>CAZTOF010000171.1:0-1879 GCA_964615515.1 uncultured Gemmatimonadaceae bacterium | reverse complement strand
AAGGTTGTGCGTCACGACCGCGGACCAGACGTATGCGCGGAAGTGCTCCAGCCCCCGCCAGTTGCAGCGGCCGAGCCCGAAGCGGCCCGATTCGCCCGAAATCCGCCGTTTCGACCGCCCGTTTGCGCCCGAAACGGTCCTCACCCCCGTATATATACCGAAATACTCGAGGGCCGAGGGCTCCGCGAGGGTAGAAAACGGACGGGAACTACCTACGCATGGACGTGGGATGGCGCCGCGAGAGCGAGGTGTCGTGGTTCGGCGGCGGGGTGGTGACGATGTACGCCTCCGTGGCCAACCTCCTCAACCGTGCCAATGTGGTCGGATGGAAGCCCGAGCGGTACTTGTCGGGGGCATTCGAGAGAGTCGGTCGTCGCCAGCTCCCGGTCGTCCCAACCTTCGGGGCGGAGTTCCGGTTTTGAGTAAGTGGGTGGGATTCGGGCCCGTCGTCGTGCTGACGCTGATGGTTGCTTCGGCGTGCGACTACATCCATCCGCTCGGTCTTCACCCCGACGTGGTCTGGCTCGAGGTCCTGCTGGTCACGGGCGAGAGCGAGGCGCGCATGCTGGCCCACCACCCCCACCGGGACGGGGGGGTGCCGGAGGTCACCGCAAGGCTGGTGGGACCGGGGTGGGAGGCTGCGTTTTCCGAGACGCTGGAGTTGGAGGCCTGCACGGGTGCGAAGGTCGATTCGGCCAGGTGCCTGCGCGCGGTGCTTCCGGAGCCTGTCCGGGCGGGCGTGGCCTACGGCTTGCGTGGAGCAGCCCCCCTAGGGTCGTTCACCGGAGAGACGCGGGTGCCCGGCACTCCACTCCTGGAGACGGACACCCTGCGCCTCTCCTGGCCGGACAAGGACGAGGGCCGCCACATACCTTTGCGATACCGGGCGGGCTCGGACATCGGCACTTTGCTGGTTGATGTGCGGAACATCTTCGAGACCCGGGAAGACGGGACGGAGGTGGAGCTGCCCACGAGATCCCTGGGCCTTCTCCCCAGGGGCGTCGATCCCGTCGCGACCGCGGACACGGTCCGGATAGACGTGCGCGAAAGACCCCTGCGCTTCTCCCTGATACTGCTCGGGGTCGGCTGGCATTTGACCAACTTCGCTCACCTCGAAGACCCCGTGATCCGCCCGTGGCCCCAGTTCGGGATCGATGGCGACGGCGTGTACGGGTACTTTGACGGCGCAGCTCGTTCGCAAGCCATTCAGGTGTTCGTCAGGTAGGCGCGCAGGCCAATGCAATGTTTACTTTACAGCATGAACAGGTGAGCGGAGCGGCCAGCACGAATGCATCGCCGGTCGGATGCCGTGAGGGTCTTGTCCACGGCCTGCCAGGGAAGTGTCGCCGAGGGGAGTTGGCGCCGGGCACAAGTGGGGCCCAGGATGACCAGCACCGCCCTCTTGGTCGCTGCTCTGCGGCAGGCAACCGTGACCGGCGTAGTGCGCGACACGTCGACCTGGAACCGGTCGCGTTCGCCCAGGTCCCGGTTACGTCGGTCCCGAGCGAAACGGTCGCCGGATCGGGAATCTCCGACCGCTGCGGCGCGTTCGTGGTGCCGGGTGTTTCAGAGAAGCGGTCGTACCCGCTCCACCGCACCTGTTCGAGCCGGAGGACAGCCTGCATGTGGTCGCGCCCGACGATGCGTGGCACTCCATATGGTGGGCAGATGGTCTGGAAACCGACACGGTCGGGGTAGTCAGTTAGCACCGGAAGACCCCTTCGTTTCTCCCTGCGGATGCTGGGAATCGGGCGGCACTACACCGACCTCGTGGAGCAAGGGGGCGAAGACCTTCTCACACGCCATTGGCCCAACTCCGGCATCGAGGGGAAGGGGTGTACGGGTTTTTCGATGGTGTGACGCCGTCGCGGTCCCGACC
>CAZTOF010000170.1:0-2556 GCA_964615515.1 uncultured Gemmatimonadaceae bacterium | reverse complement strand
GGTGATCTTCCTGGCCGCCGTTCCCGCGCAACTCCTCTTCGGCGTGGCCATGATGACCATGCCGGCGGTGCTCACGATCCTCGGCTTCGGCCTTCTCTACCAGTCCGTGACCGGCATCTATTTCTTCTACGACGCCTACATCCCGGTGTCGGTCTTCCTGGGTCTGCACCTGCTGTTTACGGATCCGGCGACTTCGCCGCGTTCCGATGGCGGGCGGATCCTCTTCGGCCTTATCTACGGCACCGGCGTGGTCACAAGCGCCGCGATGCTCGACGCGATCGGCGCGCCCAACTTCTACGACAAGCTGCTCCCCGTGCCGATCCTCAACGTGCTCGCGCCGCGGCTGGATCGTGCGGCCAACGCGCTGGGCGAGAAGCTGGCGATGTTGGGCAGGCTGCAAACCCCGGGAGGGGCGCGTCGCCGCGTGGCCACCGTGGCGCTGTGGGGCACCACCTTCGCGACCATGAGCGCGGCGGGCGGCGTCGGCGACAACCACCCGGGCCAGTACTACCCCTTCTGGCGGGAAGCGTGCGAAGCGGGTAGCGACCGCGCCTGCAACTACTCCGGCGTCATGCTGCAGAACTTCTGCGACCAGGGCTCCGGGTGGGGGTGCAACGAGTTCGGGGTGCTGCTGGTGGCGCTGGACCGGGACTTCCTCGGTGCAGCACGCGAATTCGAGCAGTCGTGCCGGCTGGAGTACGGGCCGGCCTGCGGCAACCTGCAGATGCTGGCCAGCGCGGACGAGCGCCTGGCGCAGGGCGCGGGCGCATTCGCGCGCGGCGATCCCCCGCTGGCGGAACTCCCCATCGTCCTGCGCGGCAGCAAGGGACCGATCACCGAACGCGATCCCGAGGCGCTCCGCGCACTGGGGTGCGAGCGGGGCTGGCGGGAGCTGGGGTGCTGAGTCCCCAGCGGGCTAAGCCGAGGGATCCGTGCCGGGTGCCAGTTCTTCGGCTGTGGCTTCGGCAGGCAGTGCGAGTTCCTCTTGAGATGCGAGTTCTCGAACCCTTGGCTTGAAGACGGGCACGACAATGTCCGGCAGTCCAGCCCGTCCCGCGAAGCTCTGGACCAATTCGCGCCAATAGGGCCACACGTTGTAGGTCCCATTCAGCTCGGCAAAGTGCTGGAGCGCGTCGTGAGGATAGGCGCTCGCGGCCTTCAGGCGGTAGGTCGCGAGGAAGATCGCACTCAATTCGACTAACGCTCCACCCTCCACAGCTGCCTCGCCACCAGGGTTGGCCTCGAATTTGAGATCGATGTGCACGAACAGCCGATTCGGGTCGGATGGCCTCAGCTTGTGGCTACATCGAAACCAGTTCCCAAGCCGCAGTTCAGTTGGTTTGGCGATGGTGTGAAGAGTCGCCTTCATCCTCGTATCGGTCAGGACCACCGATTCGATCTGAACGTGCTGAGACACCAGGCTGGCACGCTCGATGTTGGTCGTCATGGCGTGGCCCTCGTGTCTATGCTACCAGGCGGAGAGAGGGTGTGGTGGCAGGCGGGTAGTCTTCCTCCACTTCATCAGTTCGGCAACGCGGACTGAAGAGCGGTGGCTCTTCCGCGACCTGTGGCTCGGTCCAGAACCTGACCGGTTGTGAGCGGCTCAACTCGATGGTCTGGTCGTCGATCGAATTGAAGACTGACGCTGTGAGTTCCTCCAAGCCGACCTCCGTTCGCATATCGCAGGCAAACGCCAGCGATGCCAGGCTCCGGAGGGTCATGTTTCGGGTTCCGCTGAGAAGCTGGGTGATGTTGGCGCGACTGGTGCCCAGCCTTTCCGCCATCTCAGCCCGCGTGAGGCCCTGCTCGTCCATGGCCTTCCAGATTGCCTCTGTCGTCCAGAGGATCAGGCGCTCTTCCTCGTAGCGCCTGCGGGCCTCCGGGGTCGCCGTCTGCCGCTTGATCCACGCCTCGTTCGCCACTCTATCTCTCCCTGTTTTGCTCGAACTCTCTCTTCATGCTGATTGCCCTGCGGATGTCCTTTTTCGGCAGCTTGTCCGACTTCTTCCGGACCCCGAAGGCCAGAATCAGGTTTCTACCGGCGTAAAAGCACGGCATCCTGATTTGCCCACTCTTCACCTCGAATACGCCATCCGTATCTCGCAGTTTCCTGAACTGGGTGCGGCTCCGAATGCCCTGTCGGTCTCCCAGCATTTGAAAAATCACGTCCAGTTTGGTGCGCTCACGTGGCGTTAGCTCATCGAGGAAGTCCCCTGCGGGGCAGCGCCCGTTCGACCGAACCATGCAGGTCACCGTGAGTCTTTGGCCCTCATATTCTGGAGGTCGCACCGGTCTTTCTCTGGAGTCCGCCACTGGCCACTAGTAACTCATATGTTAACATCGACGGTTCCGGCGAGCAATCCAGGGAAGGTCCCCGCAGGAGTGAAGAATCGCGGCGGAGTCGTCATTATGACAGGCAAAATGACGACTCCGCCGCCGTTTTACGACCACTGGCGATGCCTCGCCGGCCGACGGCACTCCGCCGGCCAGTCAGTCCGCACCCGGGCTGTAGTCCCTCCTACCGCCCCTCCTACCCCTTCGGCTGATCCCCCTGCA
>CAZTOF010000169.1:0-2553 GCA_964615515.1 uncultured Gemmatimonadaceae bacterium | reverse complement strand
GGACAGGCCACCGGCGGGATTCGTGCCGCCCCTCGCAAGTCAGGTGCAGCGTCTCGCACGAGACGGTGCGGCGGGTGCCATCAAACTGCGGCGGCGCGCCGGCTGGGTGACCCCGCCGCAGTGCAATGCCGACTTCCGTCCGACAGGCGGCCGGAGCCCGAATCCCGAGTCAGGGTCGACTGGCGGTTCACCACGGACGACGCCCGTGTCAGGCCAAGCGTCTCTATCCGACGTTTGATGCGTGACATGGCACTAGGCGGCAGAGCTACCCCACCAGCTCGATCCGCAGATCGAGGCCAAGGACCTTCGCTGCCGCGGCGAGGGTGTCCAGGCGGATGTGGTCGTTGTCCGGGTCCAGGATTCGGTTCAACTGGCTGCGGCTGGTAGGCATCGCTCGAGCCATGGCACTCTTGCTCATCTGCCTCTCTTGCATGGCCCGTTCCAACTGCCAGGCCACTACCCGCTTCACAGCGATCGCGCGGGTCTCTTCGAGAGTTCCCTGCTCGGCGAGGTATTCCTCGAATGAGGACCCGATCCGTCCCGTTGTCCTCGTCATGATGTGATCTCCCTTGCGCGCTGTTTCGCGAGTTCCAGGTCCGTTCGCGGAGTCCTCGGGCTTCGGTAGAACGCCGCAGACAGTGTTTTCAGCTCCGGCAATTCGTACCTCGCAAGGTACAGCGTACCATATATCGTACAGCGCGTCAATGGAACCCACGACCGCAATTTGAGCGGGGGACAGGTTGGGGTGGCCCGGTCGTCACCTGGTCAGCGGATCGGAACGGTCGAGACCCTTTCCCGAGCGATGCGAGTGGAGCCTGGCCGTTTCCGTCCGCATGGATGGCCGCAATGTCAACTCCGATTGTCAAAAAGTGAAGCACAGTTGACATAAGCCCCCAATTGTAACAGGAAGCCGCCCATACCTTGACCCACCGTGTCATGCTGATGGACAACTGATCGAATCGCGGGGGACCCGGGGCCACACGCCCCGGAAAACCCTCCTCGCCAAGCGTTGTATGGCCCCCGTGTGGCTCGTCGGCGTGCTCTCCTGGTGGGTCCTCGACGCCTTCCTACTTCCCAGGGCTGGCACCCACGCCCATCTGTTCGAGTGACCCCCGTCCGTCCCAGGACGTCTCCCTCTCTTCGTGTAGATCTTCAGCGTCAGGCGCCCGAAGCGGATGCACCGGATCGTCAGATCGTACTCAGGGTCTCTCGAGCGAGACCTGCACGCCCCTGGGCTCCCGGCTGCCCCTTGTGTCGCCGCGGACGCTGCCGTCGTCCGAAGAGGGTCTTCGCGGGTGCGCAGGTCCAGCGGTCCCCGGACGCGGTCGATCAGGGCACCGAAGTCCCGGTCCACGCGGTGGCCGCTCGTGACGGAAGAGTAGAATGGGCGCCCGCAACGTGTCGGCGTCTTGACATCGCGGGGTCTGGTCTTCGGGCTCCTCCCACTCGCTCGCATCGTCAGCTTCGCTCGTGACCCCTCTCTAACCCTTGAGAGGCGAGAAAAGAAACCACATCATACACCATCAACCCCAACAACTAACCGTCCGCGAAAGCGGGGCAGCCCCAGGCGGATTGCTCACGCGACCTTTTTTCGCCCAACGAGCCGGTGGGCCAGCGCCGACTTCGCCACGGGCTCGATGGGTCTGCGCTTCCGTACGGCTTCGCTGCCATCGCGGCGACGTTGATGGCGTTGGCTGTTGTGGCGTGCGAGAGCCCGCAACCTCCCGCAGCTTGCGAACCGCTTCCGCAAGTGACGGTCAACGCGAAGGAGACGGCCACCGTCACCGCCTGTTTCAACGATCCGAACGGCGACATGCTGAGCTATTCGGCGACGTCTTCGAACCCCGGCGTGGCCACGGTGTCCAGCTCGGGAGCCACCATCACCATCACCGCGGTCTCGCCGGGAAGCTCATCGATAAAGGTGACGGCGGCCGATCCGGGCGGCTTGCAGGGCCAACAGAGCTTCCAGGTCCTGGTGCCGAACCGGGCGCCGCAGCCGACAGGCCCCATGCCTTCGATGACGGTGGCCGCCGGCCAGTCGGAAGCGGTGGACGCCTCCTCGTACTTCGTGGAGCCGGACGGAGAAGCGTTGGCCTACAGCGCCGCATCGGCGGATAACCAAAAGGTCACGGTTTCAGTGGCGGGAAGCACGGTGACGGTCACGGCCGTCGCCAAGGGAACGGTGACGGTGACGGTGACCGCCCGAGACCCGGGAGGGCTCACGGGCGAGCAGACCTTTCAGGTGACGGTCCCGAACCGCGCGCCTGAAGCGGTGGGGACGATCGAGGACATCGAGGTGGAAGTGGACAGTTCGGCGGTCGTGGACGTGGCGGAGCACTTCCGCGATCCGGACGGTGATGTGCTGACGTATTCGGCCGCATCGTCGAGCACGGCCAGGGTCGGGGTGAGCGTGTCGGGGAGCGTGGTCACCGTGAGGGGCGTGGCCAAGGGCAGCGCCACCGTGACGGTCACGGCCGAGGACACGGAGGGCCTCACTGCGCGGCAGACCTTCGAGGTGACGGTTCCGAACCGGGCGCCGGTGGCGGTGGGAAC
>CAZTOF010000168.1:0-2172 GCA_964615515.1 uncultured Gemmatimonadaceae bacterium | reverse complement strand
GCTCCTCACGCCGGATCCCGCCGAGGCCCGCCGTCTGGCGGGGGTGCTGGAGGGGAACAACGCCGAGCGCCGCGAGCTGGAAGGGCGCACCGCGGAAGAGGCGCTGGACGCGCTCAAGTCCGTGTACGACCCCGTACGGGACCGGGCGGTGGTGGTCGCGGGAGACGGATGGCACCCCGGGGTGATCGGCATCGTGGCGTCCCGGGTGGTCGAGCGGATCCATCGTCCGGCCGTCGTGATCGCGCTCGACGGGGAGGTGGGGCGGGGGAGCGCCCGGTCGATTCCGCCCTTCGATCTGCACGGCGCGGTCTCCGCCTGCGCCGGGCACCTCGACCGTTTCGGAGGCCACCATCAGGCCGCGGGGCTGGACATCCGCCGCGACCGGATCGACGCCTTCCGCGAGGCCTTCCAGGCCGTTGCCCGCGAGCGCCTGGGGAGCGAGGAGCCGCGCCCGGCGCTGGATGTGGACCTGGAGGTCGGCCTGGACGAAGTCACCCTCGACCTCAGCCGCTACGCGCGCTACGCCGGTCCGTACGGCCGCGCCAACCCGGAGCCCGTCTTCATGGTGCGGGGCGTTCGTCCGGCCGCGCCCCCACGGGTGCTGAACGGCGGCCATCTCAAGTTCCGCATGGAACGGGACGGAAGGAGCCTGGGCGCGATCGGGTTCCGTCTCGCGGACCGGGTGCCGCCGGACGAGCTGGGAGGGGGGCCGGTGGACGTGGCCTTCAATCTCCTCGAGAATACCTTCAAGGACTACACGATGGTCGAGGCGAAGGTCGTGGACGTCCGGCCGAGCGAGTGACTTTCCATGATGTAATGCCAACATTACATTATGTCATGTATAGTATACATTGTGCGGGGTTTGTCCACGGACTGCCAGGAAGAAGACCCAGTTGCGGATCATTGCCGGCAAGTGGAAGAGCCGCAGGCTGATCCCGGTCCGGGACCGGACGGTCCGCCCCACCACCGACCGCGTCCGCGAAGCGTGGATGTCGATCCTCGGCGCCCGGATCGAGGGCGCGGCGGTGGCCGACCTCTTCGCGGGGTCGGGGGCTCTCGGGCTCGAGGCGCTCAGCAGGGGCGCGTCCCATGTCACCTTCGTCGAACGGAGCCGGCGGGCGCTCAGGACCCTGGAGCGGAACATACGAGCGTTGGGCGCGGGCGGCGACACGACCGTGGTGCACGGGGACGCGCTGGCGCACCTTGCCGTACTGGACCGCCAGGGGTGCGATCTCGTGCTCGCGGACCCGCCCTACGGCCGGGGCTACGCCTCCGAGCTCGTCTCGCGGTTCCGGCAGCGGCCGTTCGCCCGCGAACTCTGGATCGAGCACCGCGTGAACGAGGTTCTCCCCCCGGACATCCCCGTGCGCCGGCGCAGGTACGGCGACACCGTGCTCACCGCGGTCGCGCTCCCGTGCGGACCGGATTGAATCCCCTGGAGAGAGGCGAATCCCCATGAAGACGCACGGCCCCATCGTCGCCGTCTATCCCGGCTCCTTCGACCCGGTCACCCTCGGCCACGAGGACATCGTCCGCCGCACGCTCCGGTTCTCGGACCGCGTGATCGTGGCGGTCGCCGAGTCCGCCACGCAGCCGAAGGGACACCTGTTCCCGGTCGCGGAGCGGCTAGGGATCATCGACGAGGTCTTCGCCGGCGAGCCGCGCGTCGAGTGCGTCGCCTTTTCGGGGCTCCTCGTCGACTTCGCCCGCGAGGTGGGGGCCCGCTTCATCATCCGGGGACTCAGGGCCGTGTCTGATTTCGACTACGAGTTCCAGATGGCGCAGATGAACCGCGAACTGTGGGACGAGGTCGAGACGGTCTTCCTGACGCCGGAGGTGCACTACTCCTTCCTTTCCGCCTCGCTTGTGCGGGAGGTCGCTTCCCTCGGGGGGGACGTCTCCACCTTCGTGTCGCCCCTGGTGCTGGAACGGCTGAAGCGCCGCTTTTCGTGACGTTCACCGATCGCCTGGAGGCACGCGCGCGGCGGCTCGGGCGCAGGATCGCCTTTCCGGAGAGCCGGGACCGCCGGGTGGCGGAGGCGGTGGAGGTGCTGCGCAAGCGCGGTGTCGTCGAACCGGTTCTCGCGGAGTCCGGGGGGGACGGGGCGCTCGTGCGCGCGGTCGCAATGCTCAAGGGGGGTGAGGTGGACGGCGTCGTCGCGGGGGCGGTGC
>CAZTOF010000167.1:0-5233 GCA_964615515.1 uncultured Gemmatimonadaceae bacterium | reverse complement strand
CCATCGTCATGAGGCCCAGGACGCGCAGGCCCCGCAGCTCCGCCACCTTGCCGATCCCGTCCAGGGCCGACGCGGCCGGAAAGCCGCCCTTGGTGGCTTCTCCGGACGCGTTGACCTGGACGAGCACGGGTATGCGCCGCGCGCCCGCCTCGCCGAAACGCGACAGCCTTTCGGCGAGGCGGAGCGAGTCCACGCTGTGAACGAGCGCCGCAAGGCGGGCCGCCCGGCCCGCCTTGCGGCGCTGGACGTGACCGATCATGTGCCACCTCACCTCGCGTTCAGCCAGCAGAGACACCTTCTCCTCGAGCTCCTCGACCCGGTTCTCGCCGAGGTCGCGCAACCCCGCCTCGACGGCTGCTTCGATCGCCCCAGGGGGATGGCCCTTGGTCACCGTGACGATGCGGACAGCCGAGGGATCACGGCAGCTCTTCTCCGCCGCGGCCGCGATCCGTTCCCGGACGCGCGGAAGCCGCTCCCGCAGCGTTCGCTGATAGCAGCGACCCTGTCGTCCGTTGCCCCTTGTTTGCATCGGCATCGCACCCCACGGCGAACGCCCCGCCGGCCGCGTGGCCGGCGGGGCGTTCGCGCTTCCTTGCGGCCCGTGGCAGAACGCGGGCGTCCTCCCCCGGATCGCAACCGCGGGGAGTGCTACCGGGTCTTGAAGGTAATGGGCAACGCGACCCAGACCGGCACCGGCTTGTCCCGGTGCAGCGCCGGCGCGAACACCGCCACGTCCGCCACCTTCAGGGCCGCGTTGTCCAGAGCGGTGTGGCTCGAAGACTTCTGCATCTGGGTCTTCACGACCTTGCCCCTCTCATCGACCAGGAACCAGACCATCACGGTGCCCCCGATACCCGCATCCCGCAGAAGCGGCGGATACTCGCGCACCAGGGCCCGTTCCATCTCTTCCTTGTTCTTGTAGTAGGGTTCCACGTCGCGGACCGTCCAGACGGGCGCATCCGAGATGTCCGTGTCCACCTCGTCGGGCGGCGGTGGCAGGTTGTCCACCGGATTGGCGTCGAAGGTGATGTCCTCGATCGTGATATCCTCGTCGATCGGCGAGTCCGTGATGACCGGGGTCGCCGGGCGGGCGATGGCCTCGGGCGGCGGCGGGATCTCGATCTCTTCCGGAGGAATGATGGCCTCCATCTCCCGGTTGTTGAGGCCGATGTCGTCGGCCGACATCGACGGCCAGAACGCGAAGACCAGGAAGTGAACCAGGGTCGCCCCAATGATCGAGCCCCAGAACCAGGTCGAAAACGAGCGCTTGAATTCGTCGTTGGCGGTCGCGCCCAGCTCCGCCCCTGCGCCATGGTCGGTTTGGTTGGTCATCGTCTCTCCCTCGTGATCCTCTGTTCAAGTTCGGCCGCAAACACGACCCGCAAAGCTCCCGCTGCAACCAGTTCCTTCTGCAACATGTCGATGTGGCGGTACGGTACGTTCTGATCGGCACGGATCGATATCACCAGGCTCGCGCTCTCCCTGCGAAACGGCCGGACGACATCGCTGACGTCCTCCATCACCCGCAGTGCGTCGTTGATGTAGACGTCCCCGGTGGTCTCCACCCAGACGTTGAGAATGTCCTTCTGTTTCTCGTCGATCTTCTTGGACTCCTCGGCCTCAGGCCACTCGATTTCCCGCTTCCGGTCCTTCTGGAAGACGGTGGTGACCATGAAGAAGATGAGAAGAAGGAAGGCGATGTCCGCCATTGAGGACGAAGGTATCTGGTTGGAGGCCTTGGACTTCCTCTGGAGTCCGCCGGACTTGAAACTCATGTCGTCGCTACTCCAGTATCTGTAGGGAGATCTTGGTGGCGGCCGCGGCCTGGAGGGCGTCCAGGACATCGACCATGAACCGGTACGGAGCATCCGGATGGGTCTTGACCGCAGCGATCAACTTCGGGTTTCGCGCCACGTCCTGGCGCCAGATCTGCTCGACATCGTCGGGAGCCACCGTCTGTTCCTCCTGGCTCTCCCCACGCCTGATGGTCACCGTCCCGCTCGGATTGATGATGACGTGAAGAACGTTCTTCTGGGAGACCTCCTGCTCCTTGGCCTGCTCGGGGAGCACGATTGCGAGCCCCTTGTCCTTGGGAAAGGTGGTGGTCACCAGAAAGAAAATGAGCAGCAGGAAGGCGATGTCCGCCATCGACGAGGAGGGGATCTCGTCGGATACCCTGGACTTCTTGTTGCCGAGAACCGCCATTGATGGATCTCCCGGGTTCGGGTCCTCTCAGTGCTTGTACCGTAACGGGTTCCCGGATGTTCCTCCGGGCCCGGCTCCGCGTGAGGGCTCAGGACAGCACACGCAATGTTCCTTTGCGCTGCAGGTCCCACGCCAGGTTGAGCACCTTCTGGGTGCTCTCCTCCATGTCAACGATGAGCTTGTCGATCCGGCTCACGAAGAAATTGTAGCCGATGTTGATCGGAATTGCGATGGTGAGTCCGGCCGCCGTGGTCAGGAGAGCCACCTTGATCCCGCCCGCGACCGTCGCGGGATCCACGTCCCCCGACGCCTCGATGGAGGCGAAGGCGAGGATCATGCCCGCCACCGTGCCCAGGAAGCCCATCAGCGGCGCCACATTCGCGATCGTGGCCAGAATCACCAGCCCCCGTTCGAGGAAGCTGAGTTCGATCGAGCCGGTGGTGGATACGGCCTGTTCCAGCTCGCCCTCCTTGACCCGCAGACCGCGTATGCGTCGCAGGCCGGCCAGGAGGATCGCGGCGGCCGGGCCCGGTGTCGAAGCGGCGATGTGGGCCGCCACGTCGAGCTGCCCCGCCATGGCCGCTTCCTCCACCTCTTCGATCACCGACGCGGTCATGCGGCCGGCCACCCACAGGGTCCAGAACTTCGCAAGGATGACACCGAGGCCGATCAGCGAGCAGATGACAAGCGGATACATCATCATGCCGCCGTCGGCGAAGAGCGTGAGCAGCTCGTAGTCTGTGTTCAACGGATGCTCCGGCGTGGGCAGGTGGTGAATGGTGGCGGAACCCGGCCGGAATGTAGGGGGCCGGAAACCGGGCTTCAACACCAATATGTGGCACCCGCGCCTCCGGCGCCACTTTCCCGCGCCCGGCGTGCACCCTTTCGCGCGCTGTTATCGTAAAGGGGTCATGAACGGTTTCGTCCAGCAGCTGCAGTTCCTGAGGCCGGGGTGGAGCGACCTCGTCGAGATCATCATCGTCTTCCTCCTCGCCTACCGGCTCCTCCTGCTGATCCGGGAGACCCGGGCCATGCAGATGCTGTTTGGCGTTCTCCTGCTGGCCGGCCTGTACCTGCTCTCGGTCATTCTGGACTTCTCCCTGATCCGCCGCCTGACCGAGGCGCTGTTCCAGTATGGGGCGATCGCCGCGCTGGTGGTCTTCCAGCCCGAGATGCGCGCGGCCCTTGCCCGCCTGGGGCAGAGCCGGCTGGTGAGAATGCTGGGATCGAGCCGCGAGGAGAGGCTCGTGGACCGGCTCGTCGAGGGGGCCACGCTGCTGGCCCGATCGGGCGTGGGCGCGATTCTCGCAGTGCAGATGGAGACCGGGCTGCGGGAATACGCGCAGACGGGAAGAAGCCTGCAGGCAGTGCTCTCGCCGGAGCTCCTGGGAACGATCTTCGCCCCCAGCTCCCCGCTGCACGACGGTGCGGTGATCATCGTGGGCGACACCATCCAGGCCGCGGGCGCCATCCTGCCCCTCACCCAGAATCCGCTGAGCGACAGGTCGCTGGGAACACGGCACCGCGCGGCCATCGGCCTCACCGAGGAGACGGATGCCTTCGCGATCGTCGTGAGCGAGGAGACCTCCCGGATCTCGGTGGCCTACCGGGGGAGGATCGAGACCGGAGTCACGCCCGAGCGACTGCGCGAAATGCTGGAGGCTTCGCTGCCTCGGGCGACGGCGGCCGGGCTGGGCACTTCGGCGCTGGAGCCGGCATAGCAGCCCGATCGGTTCCGGCCGGTCCTGTCCGCCGGTTGCCGACAGCCTCCGGGGAAAACCGAAGGCTCAGCCCGGCGACGGCAGCGGGTCGGGCGTTCCCAGTCCCGGTTTCGGTTTCGGCGCCACCCTGGGTTCGGCGCCCGGCAGGGGAAGCTGCGGCTGCTCTTCCTCGAATTCGCCGGTCAGCGGCGGCAGCGGCCTGCCGTCGAGGAGCAGCTGGATTTCCTCCCCGTCCAGAGTCTCCCGCTCGAGCAGCGCCGCGGCGATTTCATCCAGAAGATCCCGGTTCGCCTGCAGAATCTCGCGGGCGCGGGCGTGGGCTTCGTCCAGGAGCTGCTTGACCTCTTCGTCGACCTGCCTGGCCGTGTGCTCGGAGACCTCGCGGCGCTGCACCAGCTCGCGTCCCAGGAACACCTCCTGGTCCGAGTCGCCGACCGCCATGAGTCCGATCCGGTCCGACATGCCGAACCGCGTGACCATCCGGCGGGCCATGCCGGTTGCGCGTTCGATATCGTTCCCCGCTCCCGTCGTCACCTTCTCGGGACCGAAGGCCAGCTCCTCCGCGACGCGCCCCCCGAAGAGCATGGCCAGCTGGCCGGCCATCCAGTCGCGGGTGTAGGAGTGGCGGTCCTCCTCCGGAAGCGACGCGGTGAGTCCCATGGCGCGCCCGCGCGGGACGATCGTGACCTTGTGGACCGGGTCGAGGCCGGGGATCTTGACGCCGATCACCACGTGCCCGGCCTCGTGATAGGCGGTCAGCTTCCGCTCGGCGTCGGTCAGCACCATGCTCCGCCGCTCGGTGCCGAGCATCACCTTGTCCTTGGCATGCTCGAAGTCCTCCATGCCGACGCGGTCCACCCCGCGGCGCGCGGCGAAGAGGGCGGCCTCGTTGCAGATGTTCGACAGGTCGGCCCCGCTCAGCCCCGGCGTGCCCCGAGCGATCAGCGACAGCTCCACGTCCCCCTCCAGGGGCAGTTTGCGGGCGTGGACCCGCAGGATCCCCTCCCTGCCCTTCACGTCGGGAAGGTCCACCACCACCTGGCGGTCGAAGCGGCCGGGGCGCAGGAGGGCCGGATCGAGGACGTCCGGACGGTTCGTGGCCGCCAGGAGGATGACACCCTCGTTGGCCTCGAAGCCGTCCATCTCGACGAGCAGGGCGTTCAGCGTCTGTTCGCGCTCGTCGTGCCCGCCCCCCAGGCCCGCGCCCCGGTGCCTCCCCACCGCGTCGATCTCGTCGACGAAGATGATGCAGGGCGCGTGCGCCTTCCCCTGCTCGAAGAGGTCACGCACGCGCGACGCGCCCACGC
>CAZTOF010000166.1:0-6553 GCA_964615515.1 uncultured Gemmatimonadaceae bacterium | reverse complement strand
CCCCTCCGCAGCATGCGCACCTTGGCGGCCACGTCCAGCACCGCATCCTCGGCCTCGGACTGGGCCAGGTCGAGCAGCGCGGAAAGGTCGGCCAGGCGGCGCTTCACCTCCACGGACGCCTCCCCGACGTCGTTGGCCACGTTCCCGATCGTCTCGTTGAGGCGGTCGACCTCGGACCTGACCACCCCGGTGACGTGATCCACGTTGCGGGCCGCGTTTCCGGCATGCTCCAGGAGGGGCCGCGACCGGTCGCCGGTAGCGGTCAGAAACCCGGTCCAGGCCCGCGACAGCCCCCGGAGTTCAGCCAGCACCAGGGCCAGGACCACCAGGATCGCCACGAACGCCAGCGCCATTCCGATCATGGTCCAGGCCGAGACCAGGGCGAGCCCGTCCCGCGCCACCTCGACGACGGTGGTGTCCTGGAGGGGTGCGGTGAGAGGAAGTGACATGGGTGCTCCGCGTGGCGTGATCGGGGCCCCGAATATGGGGCGGGACGGGAAAGCTATCCAGAGACGCCGCGAATTCGGTATCTTTCGGCCGATGTCATCCTTCATCGTCTCGGGCGGCAGCGAGTTGGCCGGCACCATTCGCCCCGCCGGCAACAAGAACGCGGCCCTGCCCGTCCTGGCGGCGACGCTCATGTCCGCCGAACCGGTCACCGTCCGCAACGTCCCCCGTATCCGGGACGTCCACACCCTGCTGGAGATCATGGAGTCGCTGGGCACCGCGGTGACCTGGACCGGCGCCAACGTGGTGACGGTCGACGCGGCGAACCTGGAGGCCGGGGACCTCGACGCCGAGCTCTCGGAGCGGATCCGTGCGTCGATCCTGCTGGCGGGTCCCCTGCTGGCGCGCTTCGGCTCGCTCTCGCTGCCCCCGCCCGGGGGCGACGTCATCGGCCGGCGCCGGCTCGACACGCACCTGCTGGCCTTCCGGGCCCTGGGGGCCGAAGTCGAGACCTCGGCCGGCCTGGACATCCGGGCACGTTCGCTGACCGGCGCCGACATGTTCCTCGACGAACCGTCCGTCACGGCCACCGAGAACGCCGTCATGGCCGCGTCGATGGCGACGGGCCGGACGGTGATCCGGAACGCCGCCGCCGAGCCCCACGTGCAGGACCTCTGCCACCTCCTGGGCGAGATGGGCGCGCGCATCGAGGGGATCGGGACCGCGAACCTGACCATTCACGGCGTACGCTCGCTCGGCGCCGCCGACTACGAGATCGGTGCCGACCACGTCGAAACGGGCTCGTTCATAGGCCTGGCGGCGGTCACCGGCAGCCGGCTCGTGATCGAGGATGCCCCCGTTGCTCACCTCGACTCGATCCTGATCGGCTTTCGTCGCCTCGGGATCGACTGCCGGGTCGATGGCAACGACCTGGTCGTGGACGGCCGCGAGCAACCGGTGATCCGGATGGACGCCTTCGGGCACATCCCCAAGGTCGACGACGGGCCCTGGCCGGCCTTTCCCGCCGACCTGACGTCGATCGCCGTGGTCGCCGCAACCTGCGCCCGGGGGACGATCCTGATCCACGAGAAGATGTTCGAGTCGCGGATGTTCTTCACCGACAAGCTGGTGGCGATGGGCGCCCGGATCATCCTGTGCGACCCGCACCGGGTGGTGGTGGTCGGTCCGTCGCGTCTGCGCGGGAGCCGGGTGGAGAGCCCCGACATCCGGGCCGGGATGGCCATGCTCATCGCGGCGCTGGGCGCCCGCGGCGAGAGCGTGATCCGCAACGCCGACCAGATCGAACGGGGGTACGAGAGGATCGACGAGCGGCTGGCGGCGCTCGGCGCCAGGATCGAGCGCCGGGACTGACGTCGATTGACCGGAAGAACACGTCGCGGCTATAATTAAGGACGGTGCCGCCGGGCCTCCCTGCGGGGGGCGGTGGCTCTTGAAGTGGGGGAGAAGGCATCCCCCGCTTTTTTTGTCCACCTTGGCCAGGGGTGACGGCGTGAACACGAACCGGGCAGAACTCGGGGAAGAGCTGGAGGCGCGGCTCTCCCGCCTGGGGTACGAACTCGTCCAGCTGCAATGGGCAGGCGGACCCCGCCGGCCGGTCATCAGACTGCGGGTGGAACGGCAGGCCCTGGACCGCCCCGTGTCGCTTGACGACTGCACCACGGTCAGCCGGGGCATCGAGGCGTGGCTGGACCGGGACGCCAGAGTGCCCGAGAGCTACGTGCTGGAGGTCTCTTCGCCGGGTCTCGATCGCCCGCTCAACCGGGACAGGGATTTCCGGCGCTTCCGCGGACACCGGATCGCCGTCACCGGAACCGAGGCGCTCACCGGGCGGAGTGCCCACCTGGAGGGCGAGTTGCTGGACCTGGTCGAAGAGGACGAAGGGCCGTCGCTGATTCGGCTGCGCCTGCACGGGGGAGACGAGATCGAAGTTCCCAGGTCCCGAGTGGCCGCGGCCCGCCTGGTCCACGACTGGAAATCGTCATGACCATCGACACCGGGCGCGTCATCGAGGCCTTCAAGGCCGTCGCCGCAGCCAAGAGCCTCGAGCCGGACGAGGTCAACGAGCTCATCCGGGACGGCATCCACGCCGGACTCGCGCGGATCTACGGCGTCAACGTCGACGCCGAAATCACCGTTGACGACATCGGCGGCGACATCGAGATGATCGTCCTCAAGCGGGTGGTCGAAAGCGTGGAGGATCCCTCGTCCGAGGTCTCGCTGGACGAAGCCCGCTGGGACGACCCCACCTACGAGGTCGGCGACGTGATGGAGATTCCCGTGGAGTTCTCCGAGTTCGGCCGCAACGCCGTCATGGCCGCCAAGCAGCGGATCGTGCAGCTGGTGCGGGAGGGTGAGCGGCAGCGCATCCGCGACGAGTATTCCGGCCGGGTGGGAGACCTGCTGTCGGGCGAGGTGCAGCAGATCGAGCGCGGCAAGCTGGTCCTCCTGCTCAACCGCTCCCGCGACGCCGAGGCCATCATTCCCTGGAAGGAGCAGAATCCGCGGGAGCGCTTCCGCCAGGGCGAGTCCATCCGCGCCGTTCTCAAGAAGGTCGACGAGACGCCCAAGGGTCCCCGGCTGATCTTCTCCCGCGCGGACCCGCTCTTCGTGGCCGCGCTGTTCCGGCTGGAAGTCCCCGAGATCTACCAGGGGATCGTCGAGATCAAGGAACTCACCCGGGAGGTGGGCGGGCGCACGAAGATCGCGGTTCACAGCCGCGACGACTCCATCGACCCCGTGGGCGCCTGCGTGGGGCTGAAGGGTTCCCGGGTCCAGGCGGTGGTGTCGGAGCTGGGCGGCGAACGGATCGACATCGTACCCTGGCATCCGGATCCCGAGATCTTCGCCCGGCGCGCGCTGGCGCCCGCCCGCGTGGCCAAGGTGATCCCCGACCCCGCCCGCCAGGTGATCACCGCGATCGTGGACGAGGACCAGCTCTCGCTCGCGATCGGCAGGAACGGACAGAACGTCCGGCTCGCGTCCCAGCTGATCGGTTGGCAGATCGATCTCTACGGCTCCCGCGAGTGGGTGGAGCGCGGAGCGGACGTGTCCCTCTTCCTGGAGGACGAAACCGACTCCTACGAGACGGCCGACTTTTCGCTGCACGAGCTGTCCCTCGACGGGGCGACCCTGGCGGCCCTGAACGCGGCGGGGTACAAGAGCTTCCTCGACATCATAGACCTCGACCGGGCGGACTTCCTGGGCGTGGACGGGGTCAGCGAGGAGGCCGCCGCGCAGTTGCTGGCCCTCATCGAGGATCTGACCGTGGTCGAGGCCGAGCCGGTTCAGGCCGGCGATGAGGCGGCGAGCCCGGAAGGGGAGCCGGCGTAATGCGCGTCAAGGAGCTCGCCGTCGACCTGAGGGTCAACGCCGACGTTCTTCTCAGGTTTCTGAGGGAATCCGGCGTGCGCGTCGGCCACGCGGACGCGCTCATCCGCGATGCGGACGTGGCCAGGGTTCGCACCCGCCTCGAACGCGAACGCAGGGCCGGCCGGGGTGAAGCGGCGGATGTCATGCGGGCGGCCGTCAAGGCCCACAAGCCGACGAGCCGCCGTCGTCGCCGCAGGCGTGTCGTACCTGTGCCCCCGGCCGAGGTTTCGGTGGAGACCCCGGCCGTGGCCGAGGCTGCGGTTCACCCGGATGGTGAAGCACAGGCGGACCCCTCGGCTCTGGAGGCGGCCACCGCGGAAGCCGAGCCGGGCGCGCCGGACGCTCGGCCCGAGGAACCCCTGATCGCGGCCCCGGCCGCCGAAACCCCGGTTTCGGGCACGGCGGCCGCGGCACCCGCGGTTGACGACGCCCCCGCGCAGCCCGTGGCCCCACCACCGGATCCGACCGACGCCGCTCCCGGGCAACAGGTGACCCCGTCGACTCCGGTCGCGCCGGCGCCTGCGGAACCCGTGACCTCGGATCCGGCGGAACAAGCACCGGCGGTCCCCCCGATGGCGGCCCAGGCCACACCCGCGGCGACCCAACCCGAGACGGGACAGGTGCCGCTTGCGCCGCCCCCGACCCCCGCTCGTCCGGGACCGAAGCCCGCACCGGCCCGGGAGGGCGCGCCCGGAGATGCGGCCACGGTCAGAGGCAGGCCCGAACCTGCGGCGAGCGCCGGACCGGGTGGGAAGGTCCGCATCCAGGCGGAAGGGTATACCTCGGATGGCCGCAGGAAGAAGGAACGGAAGCGGGGCAGGCGCCGCCGGGGGGCGGACCGGGACAAGGCCCGGGAGAACATCCAGCGGGTCATGGCCGAGATCAAGGGCGGCCGCAGGAAGCGCAGGAAGGGCAAGGCCACCGTGGCCGCGGCCAAGGAGGAACGCGAGGCCGCCCAGGAGCTGGCTGCCGAGAAGGTCGCCGCCGAAGCCCGCACCGTCCGCGTGAACGAGTTCCTGACCGTCGCCGAGCTTGCCGAACTCATCGAGGCCAGCCCCGCCGAGATCATCGGGTCCGCGTTCCGGAACATGGGCCTCCCGGTGACGATCAACCAGCGGCTCGACTTCGACCAGATCGAGCTGCTGCTTGAAGGGTTCGGCTTCAAGGCCGTCCGCGAGGCCGACTACCTGCCGCCGGGCGAAGAGATCGAGGAGGACGATCCGGCGGACCTGCGCCCGCGCCCCCCCGTGGTCACCGTCATGGGGCACGTCGATCACGGCAAGACCCGGCTCCTGGACTGGATCCGCCGCACGAACGTGGTGGCCGGCGAGGCTGGGGGCATCACGCAGCACATCGGCGCGTACCACGTCGAACTGGACGACGGCCGCACCATCTCCTTCCTGGACACGCCCGGCCACGCCGCCTTCACGGCCATGCGGGCCCGGGGCGCGGACGTCACGGATCTCGTGGTCCTCGTGGTGGCGGCCGACGACGCCGTCATGCCGCAGACCGTCGAGGCGATCAGCCACGCCAGGAACGCCGGCGTCCCGATGGTCGTGGCAGTGAACAAGATCGACCTCCCCACCTCCGACCCCGCCAGGGTCAGGCAGGACCTCCTGCAGCACGGCGTCACCGTCGAGGACTTCGGGGGTGAGACGCTGGTGACGGACGTCTCCGCCAGGACCGGCGAGGGGATGGACGACCTGATGGAGAAAATCCTCCTCCAGGCCGAGATCCTCGAGCTCCAGGCCAACCCGTCGCGGGACGCCCTGGGCGCGGTGGTGGAGGCCGAGCTCGACATCGGCAAGGGTCCCATCGCGACCATCCTGGTGCAGAACGGCACGCTGCGGGTCGGCGACAGTTTCGTGGCCGGGCTGCACGACGGTCGCATCCGGGCCCTCCTCGACGAGCGGGGGAACCATGTCGACGAGGTCGGACCCGGGATTCCCGTCCAGATTCTGGGGGCGGCGGGCGTGCCGCAGGCGGGCGATGTCTTCCAGGTCATGGACGGCGTACAGGCGGCCTCGATCGCCAACAACCGCCAGCGCCTGGACCGCGAGAAGCAACTGCGGATCAAGGAGCGCGGGATCAAGCTCGGCGACTTCACCCAGCTGCTTGCCGCCGGCGACGTAAGCACGCTGCGCCTGGTGGTGAAGGGTGACGTGGACGGGTCGGTGCAGGCACTCTGCGACTCCCTCGAGCAGCTCTCCGCCAAGGAGGTGCAGGTCGAGATCATCCACCGCGGCGTGGGCGCGGTCAACGAGTCCGACGTGATGCTCGCACTGACCGCGGGTGCGGTGATCATCGGCTTCCGGGTCCGCCCGGACGCCGGTGCGCGGCAGGCTTCGGCGCGCGAGGCCGTCGAGATCCAGACCTACGACGTGATCTACGAGGCCGTCGACGACGTCAGGGCCGCGCTGGAGGGTCTCCTCGCGCCGGAGCGGCGGGAGAGCGTGACGGGCGCGGCCGAGGCCCGGGTGATCTTCAAGATCCGGGGGGTGGGCACGATTGCCGGCAGCTACGTGGTGGACGGCGCGATCCAGCGGGGAGCCGCGGCCCGGGTCATTCGCGAAGGCGTGGTCATATACGACGGCGAGATCGGGTCGCTCAAGCGCTTCAAGGACGACGCGCGCGAAGTGCAAAGCGGTTTTGAATGCGGCATCGGCATCGAGGCGTACAACGACGTAAAAGTCGGGGACACGATCGAGGCGTACGT
>CAZTOF010000165.1:0-4614 GCA_964615515.1 uncultured Gemmatimonadaceae bacterium | reverse complement strand
GCACCAGGGATGCCACGCGCTCAGGGAACTGCGGCTGGAAACGGAACCGGCGGTGCTCCTGGAGGGGGTGGGCGCCGAAGTCGTGCCATGGAGGGCGGCGGACGAGTGTTGCGGCTTCGGCGGCCTCTTCTCGGTCAAGATGCCGGCCGTCTCGGCGGCGATGGCCGACAGCAAGCTCGATGGTCTGCCGGAGGCGGACTGGGTGGTGTCGGGCGACCCGGGGTGCCTGCTGCAACTGGACGGGCGCAACCGGGCGCGGGGGTGCGGGGTGACGTTCATACACCTGGCAACGGCGCTGTGGACGGGGGTCGATGCGCACGCGGATTAGCGAATACGCCGCCCGCTCCGGGGCCTTCGTCCGCGACGAGCCGGAGATGCGCGAAGCGGTCACCGGGGCGACGCTCGCCTTTGACGGGAAGCGGCGGCGGGCGTACGGCGAAATCGACGCGGAGGGGTGGAGAAGGTGGGCGGAGAGGGTGAAGAACCACCTCCTCACCCATCTGGACGACTACCTGGCCGAGGCCGAGGCGCGGCTCGAGGCCAACGGCGCACGGGTACACTGGGCGGGCGACGCGGCCGAGGCCCGCGAGATCGTGCTGTCCCTGGCGTCGCGCCTTCCGGCCGCAAGCGTGGTCAAGGGCAAGAGCATGCTCACCGAGGAGATCGGCCTCAACCCGGCGCTGGAGCGCGCCGGGATCGAGGTCTGCGAGACCGACCTGGGCGAGTACATCCTGCAGCTCCTGGAGGAGCCGCCGAGCCACATCGTCGGGCCGGCCATCCACAAGAGCCTCGAGCAGGTGCGCGAACTCTTCGCCGACCGGCTGGGCACGGCGCCCGGCAGCGATCCCGACGACCTCGCCAGCGCCGCGCGCAAGGTGCTGCGGGACGCCTTCATGAACGCCGACATGGGCATAACCGGGGGCAACTTCCTCGTCGCGGAGACGGGTACCGTGGCCCTGATCGAGAACGAGGGGAACATCCGCCTGACCACCTCGCTGCCGCGCGTGCACGTCGCGCTGGTCGGGATCGAGAAGCTGCTTCCCCGCATGAGCGACCTCGCGGGCTTTCTGCAGCTCACCTCCCGCGCGGCCACCGGCCAACCGGTCGGCACCTTCGTCTCGCTCATCCAGGGCCCCGCAATCCAACCCGGCGACGACGGCCCGGAGGAGGTGCACGTCGTCCTCGTCGACAACGGCCGCACGGATGTCCTGCTGCACGAACACGCGTGGGAGGCGTTGCGCTGCGTGCGCTGTGGCGCCTGCCTCAACACCTGTCCCGTCTACCGGCAGACCGGCGGCCATGCCTACGGATGGGTCTACTCGGGACCGATCGGGTCGATCCTGGATCCGGGACTTCTCGGCCTGCACGAAGCGATGCCGCTCCCCTTCGCCTCCTCGCTGTGCGGTGCCTGCGCCGACGCCTGTCCGGTGCGGATCCCGATTCCGGAGCTGCTGCTTGCCTGGCGCCGGGAGGCGCACCAACAGGGGCTGACCCCGTGGAGGGAGCGGGCCGCGCTGGCGGGTCTGGCGGCCGTGGCCGGGTCGCCGGGCCTCTACCGCCTGGCGGGCAGGACCGGGACCCGGCTCGGAGCCACCGCCCTGGCGCGGCGGCTCCCCATGCTGGACGAGTGGTCGCGCGACCGCGCTCCGCCCCGTCCGAGTCCGCGCACCTTCCGGGAGCTCTGGGGCGAAGGGATCGAATGAGGGGCGGAGCGAGCGGCTCCAGGGAACGGATAATCGAGCGCGTGGCGAGGGCCACGGCTGGTCGCGACCGGCAGCCTCACCCGGGCCCCCTGGGGACTCCGGGGCCGGCCGACCCGGTCAAGACCTTCGTGAAATGTTTCACAAGCCAGGGCGGAGAGGTCGTGACACGCGATCCGGCCCGGTCCGCCAGCGAATGGCTGACCGGTTTTCTCAGGGGGTTTGCGGACGATCCGCCGGGAGTCGCCCCCGGCGCGGACGTACCCCCGCGGCTGCGGCCCCGGCTGCCCGAGGTGGCGGCCGCCCACGCGGCAGCGGGAATCTCCCTGGCCTGGGGGGCAGTGGGCGAAACCGGCAGCCTCATCCTGCCTTCGACCGGGACCCGTGCGGTGCAACTCCTCCCGCCGGTCCACATCGTGTGGGTGCCCCCGGGCCGCATCTTCGCCCGGCTGGAAGACGCCCTGTCGGCGCTGCAGCGGGAATTGCCGGCCGCGGTGGGGCTGCACTCGGGGCCGAGCAAGTCGGCCGACATCGGCAGGACCGTGGTGACCGGGGTTCACGGGCCGGGGCGTTGCATCGCGGTGCTCGCAACAGGCTAGCCCCTCCACGCGCTGCCCGGCCCGGCGCCTCTCCGTGTCCCCTTCTCGGGCGGTTGCCGAGGTCGGAAGGCGGTGCTCTCCGCGGTCGGGCCGGGCGACCTACTTCGGAAACAGAAGGTTGGCCGCCCAGGCATCGGCCTCGGCCTCGATGTTCCCGGCGTTCGCGGTCTCCGTGGCAGCCTCCTCGTCCGGGGCCGTCTGCGGTTCCACGAACACGCGCTTCTTGCTGTGGAGCAGGAGGTGCGCGGCAGCGTGGAACAGGCTGAACCAGAAGCGGTTACCATCCGACTCCTGCCCCGCCAACTGGATCACGGCCTTGCGGGGCGTGATCCAGCGTGCGGCGGCGACCACGGCGGCACCGGGCAGCGGAGCGACGAGGGCCGGGACCACGCCGGCCGCCTGGCACAACTCCGTTGCGCGATCCATGGACCCGGCGCCGGATCTCCGGATCGGCCGGGCAAGCACGCGCATCGCTTCCCTGAACGCCGCGCCGTCGTACTCGTCGCACCGGATCTCGTCGGCCGCGATATCGCCGAGCCGGAGCCAGGCCGCCAGGGCCATGCGGTCGATGGCGGGTCCGGGAGCCCGGCGCATCTCGATGCGCATCGACCCATTCCAGGACTCCCAGGCGGCGATGGAACCGACTCCGAAGAAGGCAAGGAGGTCGTCCAGCGTTTCCGCGGCCGAGGTTCTCTCTTCAATCACACCGCGTTCCAGCAGCGCCTTCAGGGGGAAGGACTCGAGCCAGTCGCGTTCCCCCTCGGCGCGTTCGGCTTCCGCCTCCCGGGCCAGCAGGAGACGATAGTCGCTCTCGATGCCGAGCCATACGCTCGAACACAACCCAAGGACCCTCTCCAGCTGCAGGGCCGTCTCAGGCTGAATCGGAGCCTTTCCGGAGATGATCTCGCTGATCAGCTTGGGCGACCGTCCGCAGCGGCGCGCGCACTCGGCTTGCGACATTTCCCTTGCCGCCAGGTGCGTTGCCAGGAGCCTACCGGGTGGAATGGCCCGCTCCGGTTTGTTTGGGTGATTGGGATTGTTCCTAGTCATCGGTCGTTCGCCTGTGGCGGCCGCGCCGTTACCATGCTCAAGCATATCGTCACCGTCCATGTCCCCTACACCGGTGCCACTCGCGTGGCCGGGTATGTTCATTGCTACTGACAGTGAAACCCCGGTCCCCAACGTGAGGTTCCGGGGTTCCAGCGCTCTTCCCGCCGCTGAGCGGCCCGCGGACAAAATCTGTCGCATCGGCGCCGGAAACCGGCCGCTCACCTGTCCAGGATGCTGAAGAGCTGGATCTCGAAAACCAGCGGCGCGTTTGGAGGGATCAGCCCCTCCACACCCTCCCAGCCGTAGCCGAGGTGGGCCGGAACGGCCACGCGGTAGTGGCTGCCCACCTCCATCAGCTGCAGCGTCTCGCGGAAGCCGCGGATCAGGTCCCGCAGGGCCAGGACTTCCGGCTGGCCGCGGTCGTACGAGGAGTCGACCACGGTCCCGTCCGCGAGGGCGCAGAAGTAGTGCACGAGAACGCGGTCCCGTGCCGTGGGCTTCGGGCCCACCCCCTGAGTGAGAACCTTGAGTTTGAGCCCGCTGCGCGTGGTGATCACACCGTCCGCGTCGGGCGTGAGATCCTCGATGGACTCACCACCGGTGGCGCATGCGGTGAAGCCCAGGACAAGCAGTCCGTGGATGAATCGGGGATGGCGCCGGGGGCGTCGGGTGATGGGGCTGGGCGCCGGACGGGCTGCGCGAGGTTCTTGCAGGTGTCGCGTATCGGGGGCGCGGGCGGGTCGCATGATTCGTTTCTCCCGTGAATGGACATCTCCTGCCACGGAATGTGGCGGTGGCCGGGGCGTGGGGCCAGCGGGCCGGCCCGAACAACGGAACCTCCGTTGGCCCGATCCGGCTATCATGAGATTGTCACCACGGGCTGCCAGCCCCACCCCCGAGACCGGCCGAATGACCAAGCCTCCCACCGAGCTCCAGGACGGAAACCCGCCGGGGCGCCGCCTTCACCGCAACGTCTGGGCGACCGGCGGCACGAGCTTCTTCACCGATCTCTCGAGCGAGATGCTCCTGAACGTCCTGCCTCTCTTCCTCTCGAATGTGCTGGGCGTGCGCGTGTGGGCGGTCGGGGTGGTCGAAGGACTCGCCGAAGCCACGTCCGGCATCCTGAAACTGTATTCGGGATGGCTGTCGGACCGGCTCGGGACCCGCAAGTGGCCGGCCGTGGCCGGCTACGCCATCTCGGCGCTGTCGAAGCCGTTCTACTACGTCGCCTCCAGCTGGGGGTCGGTGGCCGCGATCCGTTGGGG
>CAZTOF010000164.1:0-7509 GCA_964615515.1 uncultured Gemmatimonadaceae bacterium | reverse complement strand
GGGTTGGGTCAGGCCCATGAAAGGTAGACGAGTCCTGACCGCCGACAAGACTGTGAGCCCGAAGTCCGGGGCACCGGGGGGCATGGGCTAAAACCGCACTCCGATCCCGAAGCTCCCGTGATAGTACTTCGAGGTTCCGGGTCGCTCGGACCACGCACCGGGGAAGGTGGCATCCCCGAACCAGATGACGAGATAGCCGTGATCGGATCTGATGTATAGGCGCGGCCCCAGGTGTACCTCGACTACGCCGCCCGCAGATAGCGCCAACCTGGTGTAGGGAGGAGGTAGAGTATGAGAGGTCTCGACAAACCGGATCACCCCGGGTTGCAACCTGAGAAAGGCGCCGACCCTTCTCTTGCGGATGCCGACCCGCAGGCCGGCCAGGACGAGGGAATGCGTGTGTTCGTCATGGCGATCCACATAGTGGGCGTACTCCCCTTCGACAAGGGCGTGGTCTGTCCATGGATAGCTGAGCTTGACGCCGTAGCCACAGAACCCCTGTCCGTGAAGACTGTCCATGTCGAGCCCGGACAAAGTCGGCCCCAACTCGATGATGGTGTCATGGCCGGCCGGCTCGGAAGGGCCAGGTGCGAAAAATCCTCCGAAGATTCCTCCATATAGGGTGCTCAGTACTCCAACGGTGAGAAGGCCAAAGCACATTCGGGGTCTTCTCTCACTTTGGCGGGCCTGAAGGGGCTGATTGGAAAGGGGTCCGCCCCAATGCGGAGTGAAGCTTCACAGCCACCGCCCTTCAACCCCTCTCCAGCGTTATCTCCGCTATCCGCGATGGTGTTACGCCATCGAAGTAGCCGTATGTCCCTTCGCCCTCGATACCGAAGCTCGGCCACGGACGCTGCACGGGGTTCAGTCCGACCTTGTCCAGAAAGTTCGTGTAGTGCCACCCGATTCCGAGAAGGTGCAGGGAGATTGTTGAGGTACGTCCACGCGGGATTATGGTGACCGTATCCGTTTCGGCACCCTCGACCGGTTGGGGAAAATTGCCTTCCGCCCCGTCGATGTCCACAAGCAATGTTCCGACTTCCGGGCCTGTGTGGAAGCGCATCGGTATGTCGAGCGGCGCCAACAAGTTGCGCACCACCACTCGCAAGTTGGCGGGCGGCTCCAGGAGGAGCGGCACCTCGGGTACGGTAGTTTCGCCGGTGAACGGTCCCAAGGGCGCCTCTCCGCGAATCGTGTATTTCCGACCCGGGATGATACGCTCCGGAAGATCCGCCGCCAGGCACGTCGCGGGACCCGGCCACCTCTCTCGGAGGGTACACGCCTCCAGCTCCAGCGTGTAGCGGAACTTCGCCTCCCAGCCGGGTGTGCGCAGGACCGCGGTGACTTGCGGCGTGGCCTGGTCCGTCTTGCGGTGGGGATGGACGGCCAGCATGCGAGCCTCTCTTTCGCCCGGGAGGAGAAGGACCGCAACCGCGACCACATCCGGGTGCAGATCCAGCGGACGCACGATCTCGCACGCCGAAGAAGCGGCAAGCACGAGTGCGACCGCCAACCCGCGCCGCGCGCGCGCCCTCAAAACCGGAAATCCACGCCCAGGAACGGAATCAGCGGGAGCTGTCGCTGATACACTCTGGTGCCCTCACCGAACTCGTGCTTCTCCAGCACCCACCCGACCACGTTGGGCAGGCTGAAGAGGTTGGCCACGGAGACGTACGGCACGACCGACCCGCCACCGAACCAGGACACTTTGCGGTCGCCCCGCCACCCCACGTCGATCCGGGCGTAGACCGGCAACCTGGTGGAGTTGTATTCGCCGGCAAGCGGCACGTATTCGATCTCATACCCCAGGTGCCTCGACACCGGGATCATGGCGAGCACGGGGGTATCCGGCTGCCCCGAGCGAAGCGAAACCCGTGCGGACCACAAAGACCTGCCGCGCCTGTAGGACGATACCAGTTCGAGTTCGTGTTCGCGGTGGAATCGGGGCGTGTACGTAAGCGAACCCACGGTTCGGGACACTCTGGCCCAGCGGTAGCCTCCCAGAAGGGAAAGCCCCCGTTCCTCCATCCAGCTCCAGGACGCCTCGATTCCCCGCGCGGTGCCGCTGGACAGCTCCCAGAACGACGGATTTCCCAGCGCTGTGGCCGTGAGCGGATTGTCGCCGATCCGAGGCAGCCGGAGGTTCTCCAGCGTGCGCGCGTAGGCGTCCAGCCGGACCCGCAGTCTCCCTCGCGACCCATCCCAGCCGATCGTGAACTCGGTGTTGCGGGGAACCGGTGAGTTGCTGACGGGGACGATGAGGTCGTAGGCGAGATAGCTGGCGAGGAGCGCTTCCTCGTTGCGGACCGAGGCCAGCTCCTGGTGCGAACGCGACGCCGAAATACGGGCGCTCCACCAGGAGGCGGCATAGCCCACCTCGGCAAACGGGGAGAGGGTGTTCTCAAGACCCTGGAACCGGTCCACCCGCAGTCCGGCCCGGGTGGAGAACCCGCGCCGCAACGGAAGCTCCACCATCGAGTAGGCGCCCAGACGCCAGCGGCTCTCGCGCAACGTGAACGTCACAAAAGTGGAAATGTCCCTGACCGAGAAATAGCGTTCGGTCACGTGGTAGTCATGGTCGCCTTCGAAGCGCGTCGCTCGCGTGCCCGACGTGATCGTGGCGTTTCCCGCGTGCCAGGTCACCCGCAGATCCGCGCTGGTTTCGCTCATCGAGCCGTCTCCGAACAGGATTGTGTCGGGAGGCGCTTCGAACGCCATGCCCTCCTCGTTGACGAGAAGGTCCATGTGGACGCGGTACAGGTCGCTCGTGAACCGGCTGTGTCCCAGATTGGCGTCGATGATCCCGTTGGCACCGAACCGGTCGCGGTAGTGAACCGACAAGGCGGCGTTGCCCCAACCCATGTCCGTCACCCTGGTCCAATCGTTCCGCGGGTCAACGTGATCCAACCCTTCGGAGTTCAGGTAGCCGCTCACCGACAGCCGGCGAACGCCGCCCAGGTCGACCGTCGCCTTGGCGTGAAGATCCTGGAAGAAGTACGGAACGTCGTCTTCCATGACCCCGCCCAACTTGAGAAACCGCGTGAACCCGTCGACATAGGTGCGCCGGCCGTTCAACAGGTACGACACGTTCTCACCGATCGGGCCCTCGATGGAGATCCTGGACGAGGCGAATCCCAGGGAGCCGGACACGTGTCTCCGGTCGCGGGACCCGTCCCGGGTTGCAATGTCGATGGCCCCCGACAGCGACCCGACGGCGAGACCGTCGCCGCCCGATCCCACCACCAGCGTCGCGCGCTCCACCACTTCCGCGTTGATCGCGGAAACGACGCCTCCCAGATGGAACGCGTTGAAGAGACGCACGCCGTCGAGCAGCACCGGTGTTCCTTCGCTTGTGCCGCCCCGGATCAGTGGGACCGACGAGTAGTCGGAGGCCTCCGACGCGGAAGGCGAGATCGCGACTGCCCGCAGCACGTCCGTCTCCAGAATCGTCGGCAGGCTCCGGATCAGGACGGAATCGACGACGAAGGCATCGCGGGATGACGATAGGGGGTCTCCGGCACGGCGCCGGGTTGCCGCCACCTCGAGACCCTCGAGCCCGATCGGCACGCGACTCAGCAACACGCGCATCGGGTCGGCGGGCGGCGCGTCGTAGGTGCGGGCCCACGCCGCGTAGCCGAGTGCTCCCACCTCGACGCGCACCGCTCCGCCAGCGGGCACTCCCGGCACCACGAACGCTCCGAAACGGTCGGACTCCACCGACGAGGGGATCCCCTCGACATCGGCCGGCGTGACCGTCACCCGGGCGAATGCGATCGGTTCCAGGTCGACGCTGTCGCGTACCACGCCGGTTAGGGTCGCCTGCTGCAGCGCAGCAACGAGGATTGTGGTGGCGGTCATCCGTTTCTTCCTTGCCGGATTCAGGGTGAGCCAAATATAGGATTCGGGGTGTGGCATGTCAAGGGTTGCCGTCGGTCGGCGGCCGCGCGCCGCCCGGGTCCAGCCCGGACGCATGGCCGCCCGCATGCCGGGGGATCTTCTCGATGGGCTCCTATGCTCGCGGATGCGCTCCCTTGTACACCCGCCGCAACCGCTCCTTCGAGGTATGGGCGTAGATCCGGGTCGTGCCGAGTGAGGCGTGGCCCAGAAGCTCCTTGACGGCCATGAGGTCCGCGCCCGCGTCGAGCAGGTGGGTTGCGAAGGTGTGGCGAAGCGAGTGGACGGAGACGTTGGCGGCTTCCGCGAACTCCTTGAGCACGCCCTGGACCGAGCGCTGGATCTGGCGGTTCGAGAGCCGGCGGCCGTGGCGGCCGACCAGGAGGGCGTGGCAACCGGGTTCGGCCGTCTCCGTGCGGCGCGGCAGGTATCGCCGTACCGCGCGCGCGGCGGCGGCGGTGACCGGAACGATGCGCTCCTTCCTCCCCTTGCCCAGCACGCGCAGCTGGCCTCGGTCCAGGTCGAGCGATCCTACGTTCAGCGAGGCGATCTCGGAGAGGCGCAGGCCGCTGCCGTAGAGGAGTTCGAGCATGACGAGGAGGCGGGTTTCGGCGAGGCGGTTCTCATGTGCGGCGCGGGTCTCCGCCCAGCGAAAGAGCGCCGCCGTCTCCTCGGCGCGGAGGTGGGCGGGCAGGGTGCGGTCGAGCCGGGGGCCGCGCACGAGGCGGGCCGGGTCGGAGGAGATCTCGCCCGTGTGGTGCAGGTGGCGGAAGAGTGCCCGCACCGACGACAGCTTGCGCGCCACCGTACGCGGGGCGAGGCCGCGCCGCACCGCTTCGCCGAGGAAGGCGCGGATGACGCCCCGGGTGACGTCGCTCCACCGGAACTCGTCGCGGCCCAGGTAGACGCGCGTGAAGTCCTCCAGGTCGAGGAGGTCGCGCCGGTAGGCGGCGACGGTGTGGGGTGACAGGTTGCGCGGCCCCTCGAGGTGCGCGACGAAGCGGGCGACCTCGGGATTCATCGTGCCGCCGCGCGGGCTGGCGCGGGCATGACTGCCTCCTCCACGATCCAGCGCCGCAGGGAACGGTCCGCCCGCTCGGCCAGGGCTTCGCGGCGCAGGACCTTCGCGCGCGGCGCCTCGGGCATGGGATCCACCAGCCCCCAATTGGAGTTCATGGGCTGAAAGCCGCCCGGATCGGCCTCGCGGAGGTATCGGTACAGCGCGCCCAGCATGGTCTCGGCCGGCGGGAGCACGGGCCCCTCTCCGCTCAGGACACGGTGCAGGTTGATGCCCGCCAGGATTCCGGAGGCGGCGGACTCGGTGTATCCCTCGACGCCCGTGAGCTGACCCGCGAAGAAGAGGTCGTCGCGGCGCCGTGACGATCCGTAGCGGGTGAGTCGCCCGGGGAAGTTCAGGTAGGTGTTGCGGTGGATGGACCCCCAGCGCAGGAAGTCGGCGTTCTCGAGACCGGGAATCATGGTTAGGACGCGGCGCTGTTCGCCGGTGCGGAGACGGGTCTGGAAGCCGACCAGGTTCCACATCTGCCCCGCGCGGTCCTCGCGGCGCAGCTGCACCACGGCGTGCGGCCGTCTTCCGGTGCGGGGATCGCGCAGGCCGACGGGCTTCATGGGGCCGTAGCGGAGCGTGTCGTGTCCCCGCGCGGCCATGACCTCGATGGGGAGACAGCCTTCGAAGTACGGGACGTTCTCCCAGTCGTGCCCGGCGTACACGTCGGCCAGCCGCAGCGCACCGATGAAGGCGTCGTATTCGGCCTCGGTGAGCGGACAGTTGAGGTAGTCCGACTCCTGCCGGTAGCGGCCGGCCGCGAACGCGACCTTACGGTTCACGGAATCGCTATGCACAATGGGCGCGATCGCGTCGTAGAATGCGAGCCCGCCGTCACCCAGGTCGGCGGCGATGTCGTCGGCCAGGGCCTCGGATGTCAGGGGACCGCTGGCCACCACGACGGGACCCTCGGGAATCGACCGCGCCTCTTCGCGGACGAGTTCGATATGGGCGTGATCCCTGATCCGGCGGGTCAGGGCACGCGAGAACAGATGCCGGTCGACGGCCAGCGCCGCCCCTGCCGGGACCCTGCTCTCGTCGGCAGCCGCCAGCAGCGCCGACCCGAGGAGTCTCATCTCGCGTTTCAGTTGGCCGTGCGCCGTCGCCGTGCGCTCGCTCTTGAAGGAGTTGGTGCAGACGAGTTCGCCCAGGCCCGCGGTCTGGTGCGCCGGGGTCTTCCTGGCGGGACGCATCTCGACAAGCCTGACGGCCCGGCCCCTGCCGGCCAGCGCCAGCGCGGCCTCACACCCCGCCAGCCCCCCGCCGACGACCGTGACCACAATCACCGGCGTTCACCGCCAAGCCGACCGCGTGGCCGCGGACCTCGCCGTCGCCCGCCGACGACCGTGACCACACTCACCGGCGTTCACCTTCCCCGGCGGGGGGTCCGGCGGCGGCCGCGGGCCGGACGGGCCTTCTTCCGCTCGGCGGCGCGCGCCAGCAACTCGACCGCCTCTTCGACCGTCGTGGCCATCGGGTCGCGGTCCTTCGGGATACTCGCGTTGACCTTCCCATCGGTCACATACGGCCCGTATCGTCCCTTTAGCAGCTGGATCTCGGCTCCGGAGGCGGGATGCGTCCCCACCACCTTGAGCGCCGTGGCCCCCCGTCTGGGCTTCTTCTCCTGGGCCAGGAGCATGAGGGCCTCGTCGAGGGTGACCGAAAACAGTTTGTCGGCCGATGCCAGGCTCCGGTACTCCCGCCCCCTGGCCACATAGGGCCCGTACCGGCCCAGCCCCGCCCTGACCTCCTCGCCGCTCGCCGGATCCTCGCCCAGGGTGCGCGGCAGCGAAAGCAGCCGGAGCGCGTAGTCCAGGTCCACGGCGGAAGCCTCCATGCCCTTCGGCAGGCCCACCCAGCGCGGCTTGTCGCCCCCCTTCCGCGCTTCGCCCAGCTGGACGTACGGGCCGAACCGTCCGGACCGCAGGAAGACCGGGAGACCCGTCCCCGGATCCGTGCCCAGGGGCTCTTCGCCGCGGGACCGGGAATCGAGCAGCTCGCCGGCTCGCTCCACCGTGAGCTCGTCGATCATGATTTCGTCGGGGATCGTCGCGGTTTCGCGCTCGTCCCCCTCACCCCGTTCGGCGAAGACCGAGTTCTTGCCGATCCGGACCCGGATGGCCCTCCCCGTGCCGGGGTCGGTGCCGAGGGGCACGACGGGGAAGTCGATGCCGGGAAGGGCGTCCTCGATTCGGCGCGCCAGCCCGGGACGGTCCTCCTCGCCGTTGAAGAAGACGTCGAGGAAGCGCTGGGACTCCTCCTCGCCCGTGGCGATGTCGTCGAGCGAGTCCTCCATGCGGGCCGTGAAGTCGAGGTCGATGTACTGCGCGAAGTGGTCGCGCAGCAGGTGGGTGACCGCCATCCCGACGTATGTGGGGACCAGGGCTCCGTCGCGCTTGCGCACGTAGTCCCGGTCCTGGATGGTGGAGATGGTGGGCGTGTAGGTGGAAGGGCGTCCGATCCCCTCCTCCTCCAGCTTCTTGACGAGCGAGGCCTCGGAGTAGCGTGGGGGCGGCTTGGTTTCGCCGCGCTCCGGCTCGACGGAACGG
>CAZTOF010000163.1:0-2975 GCA_964615515.1 uncultured Gemmatimonadaceae bacterium | reverse complement strand
TGCTTGGTCGTGCCGCCTTTCACCCTTCGGTAATCCGAAGGGCGGCATCTGCGCATTCCGACGATTCCGATCACCTGTTCCGACGAACCGATCACTGATTCCAGAAGATTCCGATCACCCTTGGTGAAGCGGAGGTCCACGGCGGTGCTGGAGGGTCGGGTTCAAGGGGTTGGAGTTTAGGGGTTGGAAGGGTATTCGTCGAGTGATGGAGGGTGGTCGAGGGTGCGGCGGGGCGGGGCGGAGACGGGTTTTCCGGAGGGTTCGAGGTAGGGCGAAGGGGTTCGGACGGCCTCTGCGGGGCTCTGGGAGACCGATTTGTGTCGTGAAGGGGGCCATTTGCCCCGGATTGGTGGGGTTCGAACGGATGCGGGCCGGCCACGGCGACCGCCCGGACGGCCCTGCGGCCCGCTGAGGACCGTCATTCCGTCTCCTCACCCGCGATCTCGGGGAGAGACATGCTTCCGGGGGCATGCGCATCAGTCGGGTCATCCGGCGGATCAGGCGTCGCCGGAGACGGCGCGGGGCTGCTTCGTCGAGTCGTACAGCCTTCTCATCGAGGCGCCCTTGAGGGTGATACGGTGTGCGTTATTGAGCAGGCGGTCGAGGATGGCGTCGCCGAAGGTGGGATCGCCGACGACGTCGTGCCAGTGCTCGACGGGGACCTGGCTGGCGAGCAACGTGCCGCGGCGGGCGTAGCGGTCGTCGAGGACCTCGAGGAGGTCGTGCCGTCCCTGGCCGGAGAGCGAAGCGAGGCCCCAGTCGTCGAGGACGAGGAGCCAGGTCCGGGCGAGCCGCTGGATGAGCTTGGGATACGACCCGTCGCCCCGGGCGAGGGCGAGTTCGTCGAGGAGGCGGGAGACGCGGTAGTAGCGCGTCGAGATGCCGAGACGGCAGGCCTGGTGGCCGAGCGCGCAAGCCAGGTAGGACTTGCCGGATCCGGTTGCGCCGGAGACCAGCACCGTCTGGCCGTCCTTGATCCACTGTCCGGAGGCGAGGCGCAGGACGAGGGAGCGGTCGAGACCTCGTGGGGCCTTGAAGTTGATGTCCTCGATGGCGGCATCGAGGTGGAGCTTGGCGAGGCCCTTGAGGCGCACGTAGCGGCGCTGTTCCCGCTCGGTCTTCTCGCGTTCGAGGAGCAGGGAGAGGCGATCGTCGAAGGACAGCTCGCTGATGTCGGGCATGGCGGCCTGCTCCTCGAAGGCCTGGGCCATGCCCGCAAGCCGGAGTTCGTGGAGCAGGTCGAGGGTGGGTTGGCGAAGCATGATCGTCAGGACTCCTTTCCGTTCTGGGAGGTGGTGTAGTACTGCGGCCCACGGATGTGGGCGTGCTCTGCGGGCAGGGAGAGTTCGTGCTGCTCGGCGGCGGCCCGGTCGCGGCCGGTCGCGAGGATGGACTTGACGGACCCGTAGCTCAGGGTGCCGATGTCGAGCGCATGGCGGCAGGCGGCCTCGAGGCGTTCGGCGCCGTAGGCCCGCAGCAGCGCCTTGAGCCCCAGGCAGCTGCGGTAGCCCTGTTCGGGGTGGGGCCGGCTCTCGAGGAGCCGTTCGACGAAGACGGCCGTGTCGGGTCCGATCTTGCGGCCCCAGGCGATCAGTCTGGACGGGGTCCAACCCGCATGGGCACGGTGAGAGGAGGGCATGTGCGACGGTTCGGTCGCGTATCCGCCTCTCCCGTGGATCCGCAGGTGCGCGGCCACGCGGCGGTGCTTGTGGAAGATCTCCACGGTATGGGCCGTCATCCGAACGTCGACCTCGCGGCGGCCCAGCGCGTGGGGGACGCTGTAGAGCGCGTTCGCAACCTGGATGTGGTAGTCGATGTTGACCCGCGCCTTGCGCCACTCCCCGTACTCGTAGCGCTCGGCCGGTAGTTGCCGGAGCGCCGGCCGGTCCAGATCCTCGAACCAGCTGCGACGGCTGCCCTCGGTCTTCTTGAACGGCCGCTCGTTCAACGCGGCAAGCAGCGGCCGGGTGGCCTCGCGGACTTCGCCGAGCGAGAAGAACGTCTGGTTACGCAGCGGGGCCATGATCCAGCGCTCGACATGCTGCACCGCCGCTTCCACCTTGGCCTTGTCCCGCGGAGCGTGGGGCCGCGCCGGCAGCACCGCGGTTCCGTAGTGGGTGGCCAGTTCCCGGTACGTGGGGTTCAGGTCCGGTTCGTAGCGGCTGGCCTTGTGCACCGCCGCCTTCTCGTTGTCCGGGATCACGAGTTCGGGCACCCCACCCCAGAAATCGAACATCCGGACATGCGACATCGTCCAGTCCGGCAACGACCGGCTCCGGGTCACGTCCACGAAGGTGTAGTTCGAGGCGCCGAGGACGCCGACGAAGACCATGGCGTCGCGCACTTCGCCGGTCTTCCGGTCCACGACCTCGAACGTCGGCCCCGCGTAGTCGACGAACGCCTTCTCGCCCGCCCGGTAGACCTGCCGCATGGCCACGTCGAGATGTCCCCGCCACAGCCTGTAGCGCTCGCAGAACCGGCTGTACTGGTAGCCGGCCGGGTGGACCTCGCGGTACTCCAGCCACAGCAGTCGCAGCGTGACGCCCTTGTGGCGCCGAAGCTCCCGGTGGACGCGGTCCCAGTCCGGCTCCGGCCGGCGAACCCCCGACGGCGGCGGCACCGGGAACAGCGCCGCCTCCAGCGTGGCGTCGTCCAGTCCCTCCGGCAACGGCCAGGAGAAGCCCGCCGCCCTTGCCCGGCCCAGGTAGTCGCTCACCGTGCTGTTGGCGATGCCGAGCGACCCGGCGATCTCCCGGTGGCTGCGCCGGAGCTCGTGCTTCAGACGCAGCACTTCTCGGATCCTACGCATGGACAACCTCTTCTTCGGCACCTCTTCCTCCTCGTCTCAGGGACCTCTGGCGAGGATCGAAGAGGGTGTCGCTACAGCAGGTTCTCCAGCGCCGCTACTCGCTCAACCCAAGGGTGATCGGAATGGATCGGAATCACTGATCGAAATCCGTCGGAATCAGTGATCG
>CAZTOF010000162.1:0-2718 GCA_964615515.1 uncultured Gemmatimonadaceae bacterium | reverse complement strand
CCTGCTCCTCGACAGGAACCCGCTGAAGGGTCTCAGGAAGCCCACGGCGAAGAATCCCGCAAGGGTCCTCCTGACCGAGGAGGAGTACCTGGCGATGCTCAGGGTGTCGCGGCAGGTCAACTGGCGATTCCACGTCGCCCTCGTGCTCGCGCACGAGACCGGACACCGAATCGGTGCCATCCGCCAGCTTCGGTGGAGTGACATCGACTTCGAGGGCAGAACCGTCCGGTGGAGGGCCAAGCACGAGAAGACGGGCTACGAGCACGTCACGCCGATGACGGACGAGGCGGTTGCCGCCTTGGAGGAAGCGCGGCGGAAGACCACGGGCACGGGAGACACTCCGGTGATGCCCGCCGGGACGGACCCTTCCCGCTGCATGGACAGCTCTTGGGCCTACCGGTTCTGGTGCAGGGCGCAGACGCGGGCGGGCTTGGAGCCCAAGCTCGGAAGGGGTTGGCACTCGCTCAGACGGAAGTTCGCGAGCGACCTCATGGACCTTCCCCTGAAGGTTCTGTGCCAGCTTGGCGGCTGGAAGAACGCCCACACGGTTCTGCGCTGCTATCAGAGAGCCGACGAGGGACAACTCAGGGAGGCGCTGGAGAGTCGCCGCAGGGTTCAGGTCTGAGAATCCCGATCAGCGGGAACCAAACGGCGGGAACCGGCTCGACGAAACTCGTAAGTAACACGGGTAAAAGCCGATACGGTGCCGCATCCGTCCGCTGATAGCACTGAAGGACCGTCTCGCCCGTCTTCCAACCGCCGAGTTCGCAGAGGACCTTGAGCGGCTGATTCATGAGGGCGGAGGCGAACTTCCGCCTCAGGGAGTGCCAGCCGCGTAGTCGCTTGGGCGGCAGCCCGGCGAGCGCCTCGGCCCTGTCCCACCAGTCGCGGGCCAGTGAGCGCCCGATGCATGCGGAGGGGTTCTTGGGCGCGGGTAGCAGCGGAGCGTCTCCGATTCCGGGATTCCGCCTCCTCGCCTCCTCCAGGACGGCGAGCACCTCGGCCGTCACCGGTGTCCGGTGCTCGTATCCAGTCTTCTCGCACTCGCCTCGCCACCGGATGGTCCTGCGGTCCATATCGATGTCTGACCACCGCAACTGGCGAACGGCACCGATCCGATGCCCGGTCTCGTGGGCAACCACCAGTGCGACGCGGAACCGCCAGTCCATCGCCAGCGACGCCTGAAGCAGTGCCTCGTACTCGGCTTGGCTGAGAACCACGCGGGTCGGGTTTTTCTCCTTCGGCACCTTGAGGCCTCTGAGGGGATTGGAGTCGAGCAGGAGCTTTCCCTCCTCGTCCCTCGATTTCGTGGCCCAGTTGAGGACCGCCAGCAGGAACCTCAGATCCTTTTCGATGGTCCGGTCGGACACCGGCGAGCCGCTCGGGCCGACCTTGCCCGCCCGCCGCGCCCGGATGAACCGGTCCCAGTCCCGCTGGGAAAGCGTCGCGGGCTTCCGGTGCCTGCCGAAGACCTTGACGAACATCTTCATCGCGACCCGGTCGTACCTCCGGGACCGCTCACTCTTGGTGGGGGTCACCTCGTCACCGTAGATGTCAAGAAGCGTTCCCAGGGTGAGTGGCTCGGGCTCGGCCTCGGTCTGGCCGTTGGGCTCGTGGACCGCGAAGCCAGCGGCAACCTCGTCCGCCTGCCTCTTGGCCCGCGACCAGTCACGGTGCTTGAGCGACCTCGTGAGCCTGCGCCCGTTCTCGCGCCACTCGATCTGGTATCGGCCGGTCTTCGGATCTGGGAACACCCGTACCCGATTCCGGCCCCATTCGCCGGCGCTGTACGAGCGCCGACTTCGTTTCGTGCGTGCCATCATTCGATTCCTCTCGTGATGGACCGCACGATCTGCGCGTTTGAAACCTCGCGCCGGGGCGGCGTCTCCGCCAGACGGGCGGCGGACGGCGCGCCGGGTGCTGCGGCGTTCTGACCGAGGCTACGCGGAACGCGGAGCTTGACGGAACCGCAAGGGAAATGTACCCTGAGCCGCCCCCACGAAGTCTCTTCCGGCGGTCTGGTTCCATGGCGACGAACAAACCTAGTCACCTGACGATGATCCAGGGTGTCATCAACCGACTCGCCATGCAGTCCTTCGCAGTCAAGCAGTGGAGCTTCACGCTGGTGGTGGGTCTGCTCGTCCTGTCGTTCCACCTGAAGAACTGGACCGTACCTCTGGCTGGAGCTGCTCCGGTTATCGTGTTGTGGGGACTCGATGGGTATTTCCTGCGTCACGAGCGGCTTTTCCGGCACCTCTACGACAAGGTTCGCAGTAACGAAGAAGACGAGACGTTCTCCATGGAGACCGACAAGTCGGCCAAGTCGTGGTGGGGCGCCACCTTCTCAAGGACTCTGATCTGCCTCTACCTGCTCCTCATCGCGCTACTGGTCGGCGCGGCGCTGCTGATCTGTCAGACCACCTAACCCCAAGAACGAGGACCAAGCCGATGGCGAAGTATCGCAAGGTGTTTTTCAGCTTCCACTACGGCGAGGACGTGGATCGCGCCATGGTGGTCCGCAATAGCTGGGTCACCAAGGGGGGCCAAGAGGCAGCTCGCTTCGTCGACAAGGCCGACTTCGAGGCCGTCAAGAAGCAGGGCGATCTAGCGATAAAGAGATGGATCAACAAACAGATGAAGGGGACGACAGTAACGGTCGTTCTGATCGGAGCGAAGACCTGTAACCGGCCGGCTCTTCACCTGTCGTGGTGGGTGGGG
>CAZTOF010000161.1:0-6426 GCA_964615515.1 uncultured Gemmatimonadaceae bacterium | reverse complement strand
CGTGCTGGATATCCTCACCCCCCTCTGGCACACGAAGGGTCCCACGGCCCGGCTCGTTCACATGCGGGTCCGCGCGGTGATGGAATGGGCCATCGCCATGGACTGGCGGACGGACAACCCCTGCGACCGGCTCCTCCACCTGCTGGGTCCCCAGCACGACGTGGTAAAGCATCATCAGGCCCTGCCTCACGGGGAGGTCGGGGCGGCCATCGAGAAGGCGCGGGCGGCGGATCCGGGAAAGGTGGATGCGCTCGCGTTCGAGTTCCTCGTCCTGACGGCGGCGCGTGGTGGAGAGGTGCGCGGGGCTGTGTGGAGCGAAATCGACCGGGAGCAGGCCGTCTGGACGGTTCCCGGAAACCGGATGAAGGCGGGCCGCCGGCACCGGGTCCCGCTGTGCGACCGCGCGCTTGAGATTCTCGATGAGGCGCGGAAGCTGGCCAGGGGCGAGAGTCCGTTCGTGTTCGCCATGGAGCGGGGCCAGGCGTTGCGTGCCGAGAGGATAGGACGGCTGCTCAAGCGGCACGGGATCGCGGCGGTGCCGCACGGGTTCCGGTCGTCGTTCCGGGACTGGGCGGCCGAGATGACGGACCATCCCCGCGAGGTCATCGAGGCGGCGCTCGCGCATGTCGTTCGGAACAAGGTCGCGGCCGCGTACAGGCGCACGGATCTGTTCGATCGCCGTCGTCGGCTCATGAACGACTGGTCGGAGTACCTCGCGGCCCGGAGGACAGGCGGCGAGACCTGATTTGACCCCTCGACGGGGCTCAGACGCCGTTTCTCCCGGTCCGGGGGCCATTTCGGGTAACCTACGGGCGCTAGGATCGCCTGAGAGGGACGATCGCCGGTCCCCGAGGGGTAAGGGTAGGGTGGAAACGGGCCGCGCGGCAGAAAGTGCCGCCGGGGCCAAGGAGTGACGGGTCGGCCCGGTCGCCCTCGCCGTCCGTGAGGCTGGCGGCCACGAGGCCGAGGAGCTTGCCTCCGATGGCCCGGCGGACGCTGTTCCGGGCGGTGTCTGGAGAGGTGTCTACGAGGGCGTCCCGAGGCTGGCTTGAGCCACGCTAAGGTGGTCAAGCCAGCCCACCCTGTGGGGCCACGCTCCGCATGTCCCCGACAGGGGCTGACGAGGGGCTCCGCCCCCTCGACCCCCGTGCCATGCCGCGCCGATGCGCGCAAGATCGCGGGCGACGGATTCGGCGCGATGGCCGACCGTCGGCCGCACGGTCCCGACGGCCAGGTTCCAGCGATGGCCCTCGCCTTCCGCCGCGCCGATGTCGGCGCGGAAACCCCGGGGGTAAAAGGGGGCCGGAGAGCCCCCTTGCCAGCCCGCGACGTTCAACGTCGCGTGTGCTGGCTTACGGACCTTAAGGCCGTCAGCCAGCCCTTGGGGAAGCGCGCCGGACGGCCTGCGCCGCGCCCGGCACCGAGATGGGTCTGTTCGGGAGTGAACGCGCAGACCCGCGAAGCGCGATTGTCCCACTCGACCGCGCGACACTTGCGCAACCCCGAGCCCGTGCGGAACGTCTTTCCTGAGCGACAGTTCTTGGGATTCAGCCCCATTCAGGTTCAGGGAGTGCCCGATATGACCGCGCCCCACCGCACGCTCGCCACGCTCGTGGCCTTGGCCGCCATCGCGTGCGACATCACCGACGTTGCGGCACCCACACAAGACAACTCGTCCGCCGAACTGGACCTGACGCCTCAACGTCTGGTCGACCAACTGAACGCTTTGGGACCGGTTCGGCTTCGGGGACGTTTCCTGCGGCTTGTCTTGCCGCCGAACGAGGTCCACAACCTGCTGGTCGCCCAGTACGGGCAGCCGGTCCCCTGGTACGAGGACCGGGAGGAGGGCAGTCCGGACCCGGAGGTGGGCAGTCCGGACCGGGAGGTGGGCAGTCCGGACCGGGAGGTGGGCCGCCCGGACCAGGAGTGCGCCCAACTGGTCGAGCATGGCCGCATAGGTTCACTCGACGGCGCGCCCGAATACGCGTTTACGGAGATCAACTCCATCGCTGTCGGGGAGTCGGGAACGGTGTATGTGAACGACGCGCACGAGTCTTCCATCCGGGAGTTCGGAGCGGACGGGGAGTTCGTGCGCTGGATCGGTCGAGATGGTGAGGGACCGGGCGAATTCCGATCCATCGCCGGCGTGTCGATCCTGCCGGATGGTCGTCTGGCCGCATGGGACCGGGGCAACCGCAGGATTACCGTGTTTGCCGCCGATGGCGAGTATGCAGATGCCATCAGATCCGAAGGGGTGAATCCACCATATCCCTTCATGGACCGAGCTTTCCGCACGGACTCTGCCGGTCGGTACTACCTGCGGATCTTTGCCAATCCGCCATCCATTGCCCCCGATCAGAGCGACATGGCCACGGTGCGGTACGGCTACCTGCGCTTGTCGCCGGATGGCACCGTCCTCGACACCATCGTGGCTCCCAAGGCTATGCCGCGCGGGCTGGCCGAACCGATCGTAATCTACACTCGGGCGGGAGACCGCAGCCCCTTCCCGGAGGAGGTATTGGACGCGCTGAGCCCGTTCGGCCACCTCGTGGTGGGCCACAACGGAACCTACGCATTCTCGATTCTGGATCCGAGTGGAACGATCGAGGTGGAGCGGGAGGGATTCCAGCCCGTCGAAGTGAAGACCGAAGAGCGTGCGCAGTGGCGCGCGCGGGTTGCCTTCGCCGAGCGGAGGTCCGGTATGTCCTTTCGTGACGTGCCGACACGCAAGCCCGCGTATCGAGATCTTTGGGTCGATCTGGACGGAAGGATCTGGATCCACCGCTACGCCGAAGCGGTCGATAGCGGCGAGCCGATCCCGGAACTGTGGCTCGACTACCTCGAAGGCGACGAACCACGGATCACATGGGCGGAGCCGTCGCTATACGACGTGTACTCGGCGGATGGCCAACCGCTCTACTGTGTCCAGGCCCCCGCCGATGCGGAAGTGGTGACAAGCCGCGGGTCGCTTGTCTGGGGGATTCTGCGGGGTGCTCTCGACGAGGAGTACGTGGTTAGCTGGCGGATCGAATAGCAGCACTGCGGACCCCGTTTCTACCTCCAACACCTCGAACATCTACCATTATCACGAATCCGCTAGCGTCCGCCAACGTCGAACTGAATCCCGTTCTTGAATAGGGATGTAAAAAGGGGATGATTACCCCATGTAACATCCTAAAGCATTGTAATATATTTACTTATAAGATCATATCGGAATAGAGAAACTTAATGTGCATCCGCGTCCGGGCTTTCGGCGGGGTCCAAGGCGCTGAGCGCCCGGTCGATGGCGACCAGGTGGGCGATCACTTCGACAGCCTCGATGGCCTGCTTGTGTGTATTCGCCCATCGAGCGATCTGGTTGAGGTTGTTCCCGAGGCGCGCCAGTTCGCGGGTGCGCTCGCGCTCGACCTCGGCGTGAGCCACGGTCCAGGTGCGGACCCGGCCAATCGACCGGCGCACCAGATCCGACAGGGTCGAGCCAGCGGAGCGCGCCTTGGCGTGCCACTCGGCACGCTCCGCCTCGGTGGCGCGGACCTTCACCCAGACGGTGCGTCCGGCGCTCACGGCGCGCCGTTCCCGTTGTGGGGGTCAGAGGGGGCACGGCCCCCCGCCAGCCCCTGCCGGGGACTCGCGAAGCGTGGCCCCAAAGGGTGGGCTGGCTCTCCCGCATTAGCGGGCCAAACCGTCCGCCGAGGCGCGGAATCCGGGGTCGTCGGAATCGCCATGACGTGAAGTCAGGGGACCGTTCCGGGCGGTGTCAACAGGCGCCGAAACGGCGATGTCCAACGGGTTCCAGCGCCGTCCGGGATGCGGACCGGCCAGCGCCAGCGGCACCTCCGCCGCCTCTACCGCTTACCGATCTGCAAGCTGATACGAAAGCCTCATTGAGGACGATTGCAGCGGTCCCACATCCACAAGGCCCGGTCGAGGTCGCGAAGTGTCACGCCGTACCTCCCAGCGGTCTCCCGGCACAACTTGGCGTACTTGGACCAAAGCGGGATCGTGTAGTTGGGAGGCTGATTCGAGTCAGCGGGGATCTCCCCAACCGTGCGCATCACCCGGACATCCAATACCGGGAATCGACTCGGGAACACGAAGTGTAGGACGGCGCTGGCGGTTGGCCATGAAACCCCTTGAAGTGCTACCAACGCATGAATCCGAAGCCGATCCGTGCGAGCGGCGAACGCGGCCGCAGAGCATTCCTCGACTTCCTCCGGGGTGTTCTTCTGGCAGAGATGGAGCGTTCGCTTGCCTGACTTCCACTCCACCACGTCCTGCAACTGTCGTCGCGTGATGTGGCCGCGAAGATGAGCATCCCTGAGTGACTCCTGTAGCGATTTGTCCAATTCGAGCAGCCACCCGGCGTCCTCCTCCTTGTAGCGCCTCGAAAACTCCCGGACTTCCTCGACACTCAGGTTGATCTTCATATCGGCGTTCCCGCGAACCGGATGGAAATCGGCGACCTGGCTGGACAGCCTCCCCCTCGCTCCTCAACAACGAAGGTACGGCTTCGGGCGACCTCTCGAAATCAAGTGACGTAGTCGCACCAAGCCTGTAGAACCTCGGCGCGCCTCTCCAGCAGGTCGGAACGCTGGTACGCCTGCACGACCTGACTCCGGGGCACATGGGCAAGGCAGCCCTCGGCGACCTCGGCCGGGACGCCCGTCTCGGCCATCCACGACCGCGCGCTCGACCGGAACCCGTGCGGTGTCGAGGCCACTCCGGCTCTCCGCAACAAGCTGCCCGGTGCCTTGGTCGGCAACGGACCGCCGTTCCTCGACGGGAAGACATACGGCGATTCGCCCGGCAGGGCTCGCGCCCTTCCAAGCACCGCCCTCGCGCCCGTGCTGAGCGGCACGACAAACTCGCGGCCCGCCTTCATCCGTGACGCCGGAATCGTCCAGCTCGTCGCGTCCATATCGATCTCGTCCCACCGTGCGCCCCTCGCCTCGCCGGGCCGAACGGCGGTAAGCACGATCAGTTCCAAGCACAACGCGGACGGACTCGATTCCCCAATCCGGCGGATCGCCCGCAGCGCTCCCGCAACCTCCCGGTGCGGGAGCGCCCGGTGGTGCTGCTTCCCGTTGCCGTTCGCCTTCGGCAGCGCGGCGACCGCCCGGTCCACCGGGTTATCCGTCCGGTAGTTCCGGCCGATGCACCAGCGGATCACCAGAGGCCTGAATCACGACAGGAAATCTTCTAACTACATACGGGACTGCACGATCTGCGCTTCCTGTCGTTAGCCCGCTTGGGCTCCCTTAGGACCGTAAAGGCAGGGAAATCGCCTCGAAACTGCGGGAACCGATCTCCCCTCCCGCACCGGCTCACGGCATTCCGCAAGAGCCGGATCGGTCGGATCCTCACTTGCCTATCCGGCGACTTCATTACCCGCCCACGGCTCGGGCAGCCCGTCCACGATCCGCGCCGTCTCGACGCTGAGGTAAACGATCCGCGCGATGGCGGTCACCAAGTCGCGGGGGTCATCGAACCACCCGTTGGCATCGTTGACGATGCCGCTCCGCCTGTCGGTCCTGACGTGGTAGTAGAACATAAGCCATTCGAGCGGCGTCCGTCCGTTGACGACATAGCGGTGGGCATCGGGTGGAATGCCGGACAGCTTCACACGGTCGTTCACGATCAGCGTGTCGCGCACCTTCTTGTCGGCGAAACGCATGGGGCGTGTTCCCAACCGGAAGTCGTCGGGCTGAAGCGCGTGTCCCGTTGAGGACACCACTTGGAGCGGATGTTCCGGGAAGTCCTCGTCTTCGTACCGCAGGTGGAGTTCCGCGAGCACGGCCCCCGCGTCCGCGAACGCCCGGAAGTCCGGGGCGAAGGGAATGCGCGGGAGGCCCTTGGCGAGATCGTTGGCGAAACGCTCCCGGTAGTGTGGCGAATGCAGGATGCCGTAGACGTAATCGAAGATGGCGTCCTTGGTGATGGATCGGTCGCCGTATTCGATCCGGAACCGTCTCAGGGCCGTGTCCGTGATGTTGTCGATGCGCTCCAGCTCCCGCTCCTGCGGGAAGAGCCCCGGGTCGTCAAAGATACCCCCTTGGACGTGAGTAGACCCATCTCGGGAAGCACTGTCCGAACGAGAGGAAGTGGAGGTCGGGCATCCGGTCGGCGACGAGGGCGGAAAATGGCTTCGTCGAGCCGATTCCCGGGACGCAGATGACGCGGTTGTCCGAGAGTACCGGTATCTCGGGAAGCACTGGCCCTTCGAGATGACTTCGAGGTCCGGCATCCTGTCCACGATGAGCGCCGAGAACGGCTTGGTGGACCCGACGCCGGGAACGCAGATCGTCCGGTTCGGGCTCGGCTCGGCTCGGCTCGGCTCGGCTCGGCTCGGCTCGGCTCGGCTCGGCTCGGCTCGGCTCGGCTCGGCTCGGCTCGGCCCGCTAACGATGGGGTTACGGGCCAGCCTCA